>JAOUKJ010000078.1 GCA_029882675.1 Cyclobacteriaceae bacterium | reverse complement strand
CTTAAAAGCGGCCTTTTTTTTTATGCTGTAAGGGGAGGGCTCGAACCTCCACGGAGCGGTTAGGCCTGGTTCCGCTTTTTCCGGCCCTCCCGATGGTTCGGGAGGGCCGGAAAAATCGACCCAGGCTTTATCCTGTTGTCTCCACCCCCGAGACCGGAGGGCTTGTCTGCCAATTCCAACACCTTACAGTGTGATGGTCATTTCCTTTAATGACAATGCAAAGATATATACCCGGATATTGATTTGCAAAAATAATAAATAAACAGATTAATAATTATCTATAATTTAATAGAATGCACGATATGTTAGTGTATTAGTATTTATTATCCACTATTATTAAAAAATATGTAATTATAAAAAAGCCTTTAACCGGTAATTATACGCATTAAACCACCCTGTCTACAGACAGAATTAGGAAGCTGCAAAAATCCAACATCTAATACATACTATCTGGCACTTACCTCACTACATTGTCTACTGACATTTTACCCGGGCCGGTGAAAAACAAGGTGATAAAACCGGATAGGAACAGTAAAGGCAATTCTTTTTTTGCCAGGGGTTCACCGCCATAAACCATCAGGACAACGACAGTCATCGTACATATGAGGGGGATAAGTGCCCAGCGGGTCATCAAGCCCAGTATGAGAAATATAGCACATAAAAATTCGGCAAAAACCGCCAGGCCCAGTGTCACTTGTGAGCCCAGGCCCATAAAATTGTAAAAATTATCAGCGCGGTCGGCAAACCCGGTGAGCTTACCCAAGCCGTGTTGTAAAAAAATAAGGCCACCCAAGCCCACCCGTAATAAAAATAAGCCAAAATCTACAGACAGCGGTTTGATGGAAAATAATCTGATCATGTTTGCGTTGTTTTGCGCAAATAAGTGAAAATTAATACCGCTAGCAACCTGTTATCAATATTTCAATGGTATTTTCGTTGTAATGCTTAAAAGACCAATAATCAGTAGAGCATCGTTACTGTACCTTTATATTCGTTGTTGCTGTATTTGATGTAATAATAATATACACCGGAAGGTTCGCCATTGCCGTGCCATTTAAAATCACGCTCGTTGCTGGAATACACCTGCCTTCCCCAGCGGTTATAAATCCTGATGGCCTCAAACTGACCAGCGCAGTTGTCGATGGGCAGGCCTGCCGAATAGGTTTGGCCATCTCCATCTACCCACTCCATGGCGAAAAAGGGATTGTGCCCATCGCCATTGGGAGTAAAGACATTGGGTGGAAGAAATTCATCGGTTCCGGCTTCGATGTCCTTAACGGTAAGCTCAAAATCAACCGTATCGGCCAGGGCCTCAATGCAGTTGTCGTCTGTGGCGACGAAGGTAAAAAGGTATTTAGCCGCTGGCACTGCGCCGGTCAGTGCAGCACAGTCCGGTGTCCAGCGTAGGTTAGAAGTCACACTTCCCCGCCCGACAACATCGGTAAAACTGTATGCCGAAACATCATGATCACCTTTGGCTTCGATCAATTGGAGGTTTATGTTGTTGTTTTCCCAGTCTTCGGCAAGTACTTGCACAATCACCGGATTGCCCACGGTGACTGTCCCCTGCGTACCATCTACAGCGACAAACTCATTCCCTGCACTGAAACTAATTTGTGGTGGGTTGTTTTCCGGAGGATATACCTTGAGGTCTATGGTAAGGGTGTCGCTGGAAGTAATATTGCAATAATCAAAATCCTCGGCGGTGATGTAAAACCGGAAGGAATCCTGTTCGGCCAGATTGAAACGGGCACACTCCAGCTTCCAGTTAAACCGCGTACCCAGCCCGGGATTTCCGTTCCCTTCTACAGGGGGCATTACGGCACCATATTGTGCCATGTCAAAGTTTTCCCCAACAGCTTCTATTCGGATTAGATCATTATCCAGGTCTTCGGCAAATACCCCGAAATCAAGGGTTTGGTAAAGCTCCTTTTCGATATAAAAATAACTGTCTGTCCTGGTCCCCATGTCCGTTGCAAAAAGATCGGGAAAGGTGTTGTCGGGAAGTATAATATTCAGGTTCATCCGCAGGGTATCCGGGTGGGCAAAAAGGCATTTGTCTTCATCATCGAGCACAAGTATATACTCAAAATCGGTCAGGTCATCGAAAGACGTTTGCAGGCAATCATAGTTCCAGCTAAATCGTGTTTTTATTTCTCCGGGCACATTGCTGTATGTTGAAAAAGACATACCATACTGATCCATGTCAAAGCCCTGGGGGAAGACCTGTAGGTACAGGTTGTCGGCATCGGCGTCAAGCCCTATGATGTCGGTGGTCCAGAAACCGTCTTTTTTTTCATTCACCGTCAGGTTGATCACATTGCCATTTTGAAAATAAGGTTTGTTATTTGGTGGAGGTTCTACATTGACCGTTACGCGCAGGGTATCTGATAATGGCAGGGCACAGGCATCATCAAAGGCCACGATCCCCACCTGAAAGGGTCCTTCTTCCCTGTATGGACATTCCGGAAAACAAATATCAAAGCTTGCTGTACTCCCATTAATCAGGGTCTTTGATACCCCAAAAGGCAGGATCTCACTGACATCATCTTTAAAATTAAGGGGAATAGCTTTGATCCAAACGTCCTCCATGTAGTTATCTTCAACTTTTGAGGCATCGAGATCTGATACTTCAATTTGAATGCATCTTTCTTCATTGGTCAGACTTTGGTTGAAGGTTACATTCATCGTCTCTCTGTATGGAAATCCGACATCACTAAATTTTCTTCCCTTTACAACGGGTGGTGAGGCCACGGGACATTTATCCACCACCAGCATTTGAAAGTCTCTTCTCACCTCACCGATTTTCTTTTTGTTCCTGAATTCTTCCACCTTTACGGCAAAGGCAAAGAGGCCCTGGCTTCTGGGAGTAACGGTAAGAAAACCATCAGTGCTGATCGCCAAATCCGGCGAGCCATTCATAATATTATTTTGTCCAAAGCCCGGTTTCCATACCACTGTTGGGTAAGGGCTTGACAGGTTTTGGTTGTCAGGAGGCAACGCAGAACTAAACTGCGTAGATAAAGGGTTGGCAATGGAATACACCAGGGAATCGCCATCTACGTCTACGCCGGCAAAATCTACCCAGTAAGGCCTGTTGGGGCAACCGTAATCATTGAGGGGTGGAAAAAGTTGAGGGGAGGAATTTATGAATGGGTTGCCATTTTCATCTACCACAGGTGGAAATTCCAGATAAAATGTCTGGCCTGCGTGCATTCCTGTGCCCGGCACATTACTGTCGATATTGGTGATGGTGTAATTGCGGCAACAACGCTGCCAAACGATATAATAGCCTTCTGCTTCGTTGTAGGTGGATTCCGGGAGGGTGACGAGTGAAGAATAAATGATTTTATCGGTGACAACTTCGCCATTGGAACATTCCGGTTGGAAATAGTCTACTTGTTTGAGACTGGTAAAAGGCAAATATATATTTTCTATAAAACGATCATTTCTTTTACTAAATACCGATGCTGTAACGCTATTATCCCTGGCGCCGGGATTACCATTGTTTACATCAAAATATAATATCATGTTCAGGCGGAAGACTGTGCCGGAGACATGGATCAATTCAAATTCACCCCCTACGATATGTGAGGCCATCGAAGATAGCGACAGGACAACAAAGACACAAGCGAGTAATACTTTTCTCATAAACAGTATAATCCTCAAAAATAACAATATTGCTTTAAGGTAGCTATATTGCAGACCATTTTATTAAATAAAGGGTTGCAATGATGTTTATTTATCGTGTTTGTTTCGGCTCAAAAGCTTTTAGCTATTATTTGTGCTGAAACAGGCATGATGTACTATTAATGCAACAAGAGGTATAAACATAACCAGTATATTTCAACTTTGAGTATGAAAAGAGAGGTATTGAGTGCTGTGAGAATAGAAAATATGGGAGCGACGGGCAAGGCACTGGCCCGCCATAACGATATGGTTGTATTTGTAGAAGGTGCTATACCGGGTGATATCGTTGATGTGGATGTACGCAAAAAGAAAAAGAGTTTTTGGGAGGGGAGGGTAAAGCAGCTCGTTCAGGGCTCTGAAGACCGCAAAGAGGCCTCGTGCCAACACTTTACATTGTGTGGAGGTTGTAAATGGCAAAATGTGCGATACGAAGCCCAACTCCAATACAAGCAACAACAGGTAGTTGATAACCTCGTGCGACTAGCCAAAGTAGATCCCGGCCAGATCAATGATATTGTGCCTTCTGCTCAGGAGCTGCAATACCGCAACAAGCTGGAATATACCTTTTCCAACTGGCGTTGGTTTACCAAGGAAGAGGTAGACAGTGGAAAAGAACTGAATAAATGCGGGGTGGGTTTTCACCTGCCCGGGCAGTTTGACAAAATAATTGATATTGAAGAATGCCTGCTCCAGGGTGGGCCTTCAAATAAGATCAGGAACCTCATCAGGGAATATGCCCTGAGCAATGCCCTGGGTTTTTACGATATTAAAAAACATGAGGGTTTTTTAAGAAACCTGATCGTGCGTACTGCAAATACCGGCGAGGTGATGGTCATTCTTCAGGTGGGGCGCAATGAAGAAGAAAACATCCGAAAAACACTTGATTACGTACTTGAAAAAGTGCCGGAAGTGACCTGTGCTTATTACGTGGTAAATGGCAAAAAAAATGATACTTTCTTCGACCTGGAGGTAGTGCACTATGGAGGAAAACCCTATATCGCGGAGAAAATGGTTAATCCAAGTGGTGAAGGCCATCTTCATTACAGGGTTGGGCCCAAGTCCTTTTATCAGACCAATTCACTACAGGCAGAAGTATTATACAAAATAGCTTGGGAATACGCCGGTTTACAAGGCGATGAAATAGTCTATGACCTGTTTACGGGCACCGGAACAATCGCCAATTACGTAGCCGGAAATGCACAAAAGGTAGTTGGTATAGAATATGTCCCGGAGGCCATTGAGGATGCGCGAATCAATTCATCGATCAATAGCATTAATAACACCGTTTTTTTTGCCGGTGATATGAAGGACATTCTGACTACTGAATTTATGGAGCAGGAGGGTCACCCCAATGTGATCATCACGGATCCGCCACGGGCGGGTATGCATGCCGATGTATGTGAACGTCTTTTGCACTCGGGAGCAGAGAAGATTGTCTATGTGAGTTGTAATCCCGCCACGCAGGCACGTGACATCGGACTGCTGGATAGTCGGTATTTTGTGGAAAAAGTACAGCCCGTGGACATGTTTCCGCATACGCCGCACGTAGAGAATGTAATTTTACTGCGATTAAGGGAGTGATTTAATCACTTCCCCTCCAGCCACACCGGTTTGGTCACCGCGTGGTGCTTTTGACTCAGGATTTCGCTGTAAAGTTCCGGCCTGCGGGCATTGCGGTAGCGATACCCACCGGCCAGGGTGAGTTTGTCATCGGTAATCGTAGCCATTGTGAAGCCATCATCAAAGCTTTTGATCTCGGCCATCATTTCTCCATAGGGATCGAGGATAAGGGAATTGCCATTTTTAAGTTGGTCGCCATCGTAACCGATGGGATTTGAAAAGACATAATAAACACCATTATCAAAGGCACGGGCGGGGAGCCAGCGCATAAGCCAGCGCATACCCTTGGGGCCATCGAACTCCATGCGTAGTGGCGCAGGATCGGTTTCCCTTTGTTGCCACAGGTTGTCATCAACGAAGCCACGCCCGGGCATGGACGAGGGCGTACACATGGTTACATGAGGGGCAAATATGACTTCAGCGCCGAGTAGCGCAGTGGCTCGTACGTTTTCTATTACGTTATTGTCATAGCAGATAAGTATACCGCATTTCCAGCCCTTCAGGTCAAATACTACATATTCTTCCCCGGCGGAAAGGTATTTGCTGATAAATGGATGCAGTTTGCTGTATCGGGCGAGTAGTCCCGTGCTATCCACCGCGATGTAGGTATTGTATATTTTTCCATCCTTTTGCTCTACCAGGCCGGCCAAAATAGCGATGTCGTATTTTTTTGCCAATCGAATGAGTTCCTGTGTGGATTCACCGTTGGGAACAGGTTCTGCAAGGGCTCTGATCTGTTCCTCATCCAGGTCTTTGAGAAAGGTGTAGGCGGTGACGGACAGCTCATGAAAGCTGATTACTTCGGCGCCCTGTGCTTTGGCCTGGAGGGTGAGTTTCTCGATGACACCCAGGTTATACGTTTTGTCGCCATCAGATGGCTGAAACTGTGCTGTGGCTATTTTTAGGGTTCTCATTTTTCAGAACAGATTATAATGCCATGATCGATAATCATTAGTCGGCTTTTCCGGCCTCATCAAATTGACGAGCCACGATGGCTATACCTTCATCAAAAGAATGGGGCGCATAGTCCAGCTCTTTCCGGGCCTTGTCCAGTACAAAACCGGTCTTGAGTGGGCGGGCAGCGGGTTGCTTAAAAATGGAGCTGTCTGTTTTGACCATCAGCTTTTTATCCAGGTTAAAGAAATCGGCCGATTTCACGGCCATCTGGTAGGGGGTGAGCATATCTTTTCCGGAAATGTTAAAAACGCCCTTTGCTTTTTTTCGGGCGATGAGCCAGCAACCCATGGCCAGATCTTCTGCCAGTGTGGGAGTGCGCCACTGATCATCCACCACCTGAATCGTTTTTCCCTCTTCCAGGCTCTTTTTCACCCAGAGAATAATATTGCTGCGGCTCAGGCTGGGGGTAATGCCATATACCAACACAGTGCGGGCAATGGCCCAGTCAAGGGTGCTTTTCATTACAATTTCTTCCGAGGCCAGCTTACTTTCACCGTAGTAGTTTACAGGGCCTGGTGTTTCCTCTTCTGTTAAGGGCCCCCGGCTTCCGTCAAAAATAAAGTCGGTGGAGAGGTGTAAAAAAAAGGCACCTGCTTTACCGGCGGCTTCGACCAATATTTGCGTTGCAGTCACATTGCTTCTCCAACAGCCCTGCTTGTCCGTCTCGCACTGATCTACATTGGTCATAGCGGCAGTATGAATGACTACCTCGGGCTGAGTTTCCTCAAACACCTGCAACACTTCCTCCCTGTTTTCGATGTCCATGCTACGCCAGATATAATTAAATTCATTGGGCAAGCGACAGGCGCCGCGCGATGTAGCAATTGTCTCTACTTCCTCTTGTGCTGATAACAGGGCGATGAGCTTATGCCCAAGTAATCCATTGGCTCCGGTGACTAATATTTTCATTTTGTTGTTTCAGGGTATACTATACCATATTTATCCGTGAGTTTCTTTTTAAGCACTTCCTCAACGGTGACGGTCATCATGATGTCTTCCAGCGGTCTGTCCTGCTGCCCTGTTTCTACGGCAGCGAGCTTGTCAATCACTTCCAGGCCTTCCACCACCTGGCCAAAAACGGTATATTGATCATCGAGCCAGGCAGATCCACCCTCAGTCGTGTAGGTGGCAATACGTTCTTTATTAATGGGTCTTTTTACATCACTGCCCAGTTTTTTTTCCACATCGGGTACCAGGCTGTACATCATTTGTTCATATTTTTTAAACTCCTTATTTCTATAAGCCGAAATCAATGCCTCACCGATGGAGTCATAGCCGGGCATCCGGATGAGCCGACCCACCTCTGCATTAAGCTTATTCATGTCAGTAGTCAGTTCAGTCTCGTCCCATATTTTGCCTTGTACGACATAAAACTGGCAGCCACTTGATGCTTTTTGTGGATTGATTTGGTCACCCTGGCGGGCCGCAGCAATAGCCCCTTTCTTGTGGTAATATTTTGGCACAAATTCAGCAGGAACAGTGTAGTCGATGGACTGCGTATTGTTGGGCTTTTGGTTAATGTCTCCCCCCTGAACCATAAACTCTTTGATGATCCGGTGGAAAATGGTGCTGTCATATTGGCCTTCCCGGGCCAACTTGATAAAATTTTCCTTGTGGAGTGGGGTTTCATCATAAAGGATGGCCTTCATGTCTCCATAGGGTGTACTGATGGTGATCAGGAAGTCGGTGTCTCTGTCACAGCCAGCAAACATCAGCGTAAAAAGCGCCAGTATTATTATTTTTTTCATTTAAGTAATATTTAGCGGGCAAAGATATTAATTAATTATGAAAAGGGCAGGTGTGCCAATATCTACTTCAAAGATTTGGCCTGTTCCCAGTATACATCCATTTCAGCCAGATCCATTTCACCCAGGATTTTACCGTCTTTTTTAGCCTGCTCTTCCAGGTAGGTAAAGCGTTTGATAAATTTTTTATTGGTGCGTTCCAATGCCTCTTCAGGGTCGATGTCGATGAAACGCGAAAAATTGACCAGCGAAAACAGCAAGTCACCAAACTCATTCATGGCCTTCTGCTTGTCCACCAGCTCCAGATTGGCTGTGTTTAGCTCCATTTTAAATTCACCCAGTTCTTCTTCCACTTTTTCCCATACCTGTTCCGGCCGTTCCCAGTCAAAACCTACGCCTCTGGCCTTGTCCTGAATGCGAATAGCCTTCACAAGGGCTGGCAGGGCCTTTGGAACCCCTCCCAGCACAGATGTATTTCCTTTTTCTTTCAGTTTAATCTTTTCCCAGTTTTCCTTTACGGCTTTGTCATCTTTTGCCACGACATCCCCGTAAATATGGGGGTGCCTGTGTATTAGTTTTTCGCAGACTCCATTGATCACATCTGCCATATCGAAGGCCTGCTGCTCTGAACCAATACGGGCATAAAAGACATTATGCAGCATCAGGTCACCCAATTCTTTTTTGATTGTTTCCATGTCACCTTCCAGAATGGCATCGCTCAACTCGTAGGTTTCTTCCACAGTGAGATGACGCAGGCTTTCCAGGGTTTGTTTTTTGTCCCACGGGCACTGTTCGCGTAGTTCATCCATAATGGTGAGCAAGCGATCAAAGGCCTTGAGTTTTTCTTTTCTTCGGATATCGTTCATATGTACTTTTTGTTGGTCAGAAACTTAATATGGGGCAATGATGTTTTGAATGTAACTATTATTTTTGCAAAATAAATAAAGAGATATGTTAACAGCGCTGGTTGCAATAGGTTTTGTGGGTTTATTTTTTGTGTTAATGTCTGTGAGGCTCATTTTCCTCAAAGACGGACAGTTTAAGGGTACTTGTGCTTCGCAAAACCCGTACCTGAATAAAGACGGTGTATCATGTGGTTATTGTGGCCGTAAAGTTGGCGAAGGCGATAACTGTGGTAATCCGGAGTCAGAGGTAGAAAAAGTTATACAGAAGTTCAGCTGATTTTTCCGAAGAGTTGTATTAGGTGATTTCCCCTAAGGCCTGGAATATTTTTTAGGCCATAGGGACGTGGATCTTTATTAAAAGAGTCAATGTACCTCTTTTCATCATATTAAATATTTTGAGAGAAAATAATATCCTACTTTTAAGGCACGTTTTACATAATAAACAAATTAATAAACTAAGTGCTCACTCCACTCTGCTTTTTATTCGTGTCGTTGGTGATTATTGTCCTGCTGGTTTTTGCTTTTCAGCATCATAAGACAAAATCCAGGTTGGCCAATGCTTTGAAAAGAATTGAAACAATGAAATTGGCAGTTTCTGATCGGGATAAACTTTTCTCGATCATTGCGCACGATTTGCGTAGCCCCATGCAAAACCTAAGTAAGTTTCTTGAACTGCTGGTTCAAAACGTACTTACGGAAGATGAGAGTGAAAAAATCTTAAAAGAACTTTCCCTGACCACCCGCAACAACTATCACATGATGGAGAACCTGCTGATATGGTCCAGAAATCAAATGGAAGGGAATAATCAAAATCCGGTAATATTTAATATAGGGGAAGCAGCAAGGGCCTCTGAAAGATTTCTCGCACTTCAGATAAATGAAAAAGAAATAAATATTGAAAATAGTATTCCTGAAGAACTCAAGGCCTATGCGGATCAGTCTATGGTTGAGGTGGTGATCAGAAACCTGCTGTCCAATGCCATTAAATTTACACCGGTGAAGGGAAGGGTGTGGATAAATGCTGTCGAAGAAGAAAACTTTGTTTCAGTAACTGTAGGTGATAGTGGTGTGGGGATAAGTGCGGAGGAAATTGATAAAATATACGCATTGAATTATACGACCCGGGGAGTGAAAAATGAAAAGGGAACGGGTATTGGATTACACTTGTGCAAGGAATTTGTAAATAAGAGCGGGGGTAATATTTTTGTGAAAAGTCAACCGGGTGAAGGGAGTGAGTTTACCTTTACGCTGCCGAAAAACACAAAATGAAAAGAACCTATTTATTCAGAATATCCCTGTTCATGATCTTGGCATCTGTATTTACGGGATGTGCTACTGTCAAATTAAAAAACCAGTTGGGCCGTGATTTTTCCGGGCTGGAAGCAAAATACCAGCACCACAGTGGTTTTATGATTTATGATCTTGCAACGGAAGAAACAATCTATGAGCACCAGTCCGATCGGTATTTCACACCTGCTTCTAATACCAAAATATTTACTCTCTACACCAGTTTTGAGGTTTTAGGTGATTCAATACCTGGCCTGAAATACCTTGAAAGAGGTGACTCACTGATTTTTTGGGGGACTGGAGACCCTTCGCTTCTTTATGAGGAAGTGGTGAAAAGCAATGTATATGATTTTCTTTTAAACCAGTCAAGAGACCTTTATTTCTCGCCTGTCAATTTTGATGATCAACACTATGGGCCCGGTTGGGCCTGGGATGATTATTCCTATTATTATCAGGTGGAAAAGTCACCATTGCCCGTTTTTGGAAATTATTTTCTCGTTTCAAAACAAGAAGGGAAGCATACCCTTACGTTAAATAATCCTGTATTTAAGAAATATTTCTGGTTGAAGGACAGCCTGGAAGGACATGTGCCTGTACTCAGGCAATATGGATCTAATGCCATAGACTATTTCCCTGCCCAAACAGAGGAGTCTTTCACCCGGCTGGTGCCTTTTAAATATTCACCATTGCTAATTACCAGTTTGCTTAGTGATACGCTGAAGGGAAAAGTACGCCTGGTAGATATCCCCTTTGATGACACAGCCAAAACGCTGTATAGCGTGGCGGCCGATAGTCTGTATCGGGTACTGATGCAGCGTAGTGATAACTTCATTGCTGAGCAATTACTGTTACTTTGTGCGGGTGCGCTCACAGATACTCTTCGTTCTGACATTGCGATCAATTATGCCATAGATAGTCTCCTGGCCGACCTGCCCGATGTACCAATTTGGGTAGATGGCTCCGGATTGTCGCGTTATAATCTTTTTACTCCCCGATCTATCGTAAAACTCTGGGAAAAGCTATACCACAAAGTGCCCCGGGAGAGGTTGTTTCCCCTACTGGCGATTGGGGGGGAAACAGGGACAATTCGTAATTTGTACAACGATGAACAGCCCTATATATACGGTAAAACGGGTACCCTTCGCAACAACCATTGCCTGAGTGGCTTCCTGCTTACCAAGTCAGGTAAAACACTGATATTTTCATTTATGAATAGTAATTATCCGGTTTCGTCCAGTGAAGTTAAACAGGATATGGAGCAGATATTAAAAAATATAAGGGACAACTACTGACTCATTAAAATTTTATAATACCTCTTTGACATTGAAATATACAAATTTATATTTTTTCCAGGGTTGAAATGTAATTACCTCAAAAACCACTCAAAAAATCTATAAATTTGTTTATTTGATTCCTCATTGGGGGCATGTTCTTGTCGGTTGGTCATGGCGACTCTGTTGGAATAGCCAAGGAGTTTGTTGATGGCAATGGTATGGTTGAGGGCCTGCCAACGGTGGGGGCCGTCTTC
>JAOUKJ010000567.1 GCA_029882675.1 Cyclobacteriaceae bacterium | reverse complement strand
GCGCGAAATTTGCTGTAGTTTTTACCTGATGTACAGCCCAGGAGTCTTCCAGTGTGTCTGAATTATGTTTTGAGATATACTGGTTGTTTTCCACGACATGTGCCAGCTGAAAAGTAACAGTGAGTATAATTCCTGCTGTAAAATGATGGGTGATATACCCGATCAGGACATAATAAAAAGGAACATCGAGAAAGAGGATAGGTAAGAACAACATATAGCCATAATACACAACTTTGGAGATGATAGTCAGGGTGAGTTCCTTGCTTACTTCTGCTTTACTTTTGATGTATTTGTCACGGCTATATCTGAATATCTGCCTGAAATCTTTTGCTGTGGTCCACGTGATGGTACCAAACATATATAAAAACCAGGAATAGAAATGCTGAAAACGATGATGCCAGGACCACTCTGCATGTGGAGAGAGCCTGATGAGGTTGCCGTTTTCAATATCATCATCTTCACCGTACACATTGGTAAAAGTATGGTGCTTTACATTATGCTGAATGATCCAGTTGTTGCGATTACCGCCCACCATATTAAGGGTATATCCCAACAGTGTATTTACCCACTTAATGGATGAGTATGAGTTGTGGTTGGCATCGTGCATTACGCCCATGCCTACCCCGGCCAGACCAATTCCCATGACAACACATAATGCCCACATGAGCCATACAGGCATTGGAAAAAGGAAAATTACGGCGTATGGTCCGAAATATGCAAGCATTACAACGATGGTCTTTATGATCATCTCTGCGTTGGCATTTCTCGAAATATTATTTTGCCTGAAATATTGATTTACCCGCTGGGATAATTCATTATAAAAATTATCGCCCTCCGGCCTTCCGAATTTCAAATTCATATTTTTTTTGTAAAACAACCTTAAAAATTACTGCAAAGGTAAGGCTATTTAATGGAATAACCATGAACCATTGGCGATAAGCGATGTACCATTAGCGGGTAATCGTAACCGATTAGTCATGTGCAATACAAATAAAGCTCAAAGTGCTCATCGGCCTGTACTGTTTACCAGGAACGGCGATTTCATCACAATCTTACTGTTCCAGTATTCCCATGGCGTTGTCATAATAAAACTTCCTCAGGACGCTATCAGGCAGGTTGAGGCTATGTGTTTTAACCTGAAGTGAACCGCGGTCAAACAAAAGGGAATCGCTTCCACTCAGGTATTGCCAGTGCATGTCCATTCTTTTTTCTATTGTATTGCCCTGCCCGTTGTCAGGATTATTGGGATCCGGGAGGGAGTTGATACCGAAATCGGTACCGTACAACACCCGATCCTGATATTTGATGAAAAAATCCTGTACCAGTGTAGGATCCTGAAGTACGATATCACCCCATCGGGCAGCTGTTTCTGCATACATATTGGGGTATTTGTCCAGCCTTTCAGCTACCAGTTTCAGGTCGTGCGACATGCTGCCCATATGTGCGGCCACGATGGTCAGGTTCGGATTTTTGGCTATCCAGTTGTCTCGTGCGGCCATAATCTCTTCCCACTGGGGTACTTCAGGATCGTTATATGCGTGGTATTCCGGATGCTCTTTGTAATAACCATAATGTGGATTGTTCTCGTCAAGGGGACGCCAGGCTTGTAAAGGCTCTCCAATGTGGGCGATTACAGGTATGTTTCTCTTTGTCAGGTGATCCCATACGGGTTGTATGCGTGGATCATCGATCTGGATGTATTTACCGGAGGCATCTTTTGTAACCATGCCGTGTATCTTCCATACCTTCACCATTCGGGCACCATTGGCAAAGTCATCTTCCAGCTTGGCAATGATTTTATTTGCAAATTCCGGGTCATCAATATTAGATGATTCAAATCCGGCGCAAAGATAAAACTGGTCGGGGTGTTTATTGTATTGTGCTTTCATTGCTGCCCACAAGGTGTCGTTTTGTATAAGATCTTCCTTGGGTACATCAATAAGCACGGTCTGCATATTCCACTTCTTTAGTAGGGGTACCAGATATTCCCGGTCGTATCTGTAGTGGGTGTGAAAGTCAATCTTTTTAAAATCGGCCTGATTTCGTGGTTGGGAACTCACTTCTTCCTTCGTTTCTTCCTTTTGAGAAGGTGCATTACAAGCGAGTAGCCAAAAGGCCAGAATGAATGGTATGTACTTCATTTGTTTGTAGGTTTAGCATGCAAAGTAAGGATTATTTGAAATATCTAAAAAAAAAGTTTCAAGGGTAAAGAACAGATGTATGAACCTGCAACTACAAAATCGTTTGACGTATCAGGGCAATAGTCCGTATAAAAGGTAAACTGAGGGGTGAAAACAGATATAGCCAGAATTTAAAAAAAGAGAAAGCTGACGGAGGAGGATAATTCTTGCGTGAATGAACACCATCCTGGAGTGGCCTGGTATTAAAAGAACTTAATTCTCTTAAATATTACAGAAAATTTCATAGGTTTATGATGTGCACCTTTTAAGCAAAAAACAAACGATATCATGGCTAGAAAACAAAGCATACTCGCCCCGGAATGGTGGGACTACACGACACTGGACGATAAATTACTCAATGAAGCTGCCCGACTCACCGCAGATGATTTAGCGGGTATGGGACGGGATGGATTTAAGGTGGTATTTTATGATACCCTGGAAGATTTTTACCTGGCGGAAGCCCTGGAATATATTCAGGCCTGGAAACAGGCCTCTGCGCAAGACCCCGTTGGGATTTGCGGGCCCATTGGTCCAACAGAGCAACTTCCATTGGTAGCAAGGCTGGTAAATGAACTTGGACTGGACTTGCGTCATGCTCATTTCTGGGGGATGGATGAGTGGGTGATCAATGGGAAAGAAGTTGCTGAAAACCACCCCCTTTCTTTTAGAAGGGCAGACATGGAATTGTGTTTTAATAGAATAAATGATGATTTGAAAATGCCTGAAGCTAATCTGCATTTCCCAAAAGCGGATACCGCTGAGTATATTAAA
>JAOUKJ010000566.1 GCA_029882675.1 Cyclobacteriaceae bacterium | reverse complement strand
ATGGAATGGAAACCATGAAAGAACTGGCTATATCTCCCACCACTATTCGTGCGGGACATGCCAATATGTTTTTATCACCTATCTTTTCCAATACATTAAGCTCCCTCAGTCAGGTTCCCATCGAACTGTTTAACACTTCCGGGGCTGTTGGTGCTGCAATAGGTGCTGCGCTGGGCCATAAATATTATTCCTCTGCAGACGAGGCATTCCATGGCCTGGAAGTCATTAAAACGATTGAGCCCGGAAAGGACAATGCAGCATTGGAAGATGCATTCCAAAGCTGGTCGAAAATACTTAATTCCCAGCTGGCTGAAGATTAGAAAAAAATATGCTTTTTTTCTGTACGGCTTATTCACAGGGTTTATAAATATGGAAGAGAATAAAATACTCACTTCACTTAACACCTTCGGCATCGCATGCTATGCGAAATATTTTGTTGAAATCTTCTCGGTGAATGAAATTATTCAGCTTCAAAAAAAGAGTCAATTTACAGAATTACCTCATTATATACTTGGTGGAGGGAGTAATATCCTATTTACCGGAAATTATGATGGCCTGATCATAAAGGTAAGTATAAAGGGAAAGGAAATTATAAAAGAAACAGACGAGCATATTTTTCTCAAAATCGGTGCCGGTGAAAACTGGCACGAATTGGTAGCGTATGCCATTAATAATGGATGGGGTGGCGTTGAAAATTTATCACTTATACCCGGCCAGGTCGGGGCCGCACCGGTACAAAACATCGGCGCTTATGGTGTAGAGGTGAAAGATGTTTTTGAGGAACTTGAAGCCATAAACCTGAAAACTTTAAACACCGAAATATTTGACAGAAAAGCCTGTAAATTTGGATATCGCGACTCGGTATTTAAAAAAGAAGCAAAAGGCAAATACATTATTACCGCTGTTGTTTTAAAATTAAATAAAAAACACCGGATAAATGCCGGTTATGGAGCCATCTCGAAAACATTGAATGAGATGGGTGTTGCTAATCCCTCCATTGCTGATGTAAGCCGTGCCGTAATTCAAATTCGTCAAAGTAAGTTACCTGATCCGAAAAAAACAGGTAATGGGGGCAGCTTTTTTAAAAATCCGGTAATCAGTGACGCTGCTTATCAAGCATTGCAAGCCAATTATCCGGATATTCCCGGACACCCGGTTGATGGACAGGTAAAACTGGCCGCAGCCTGGTTAATCGACCAATGCGGCTGGAAAGGAAAACGATTGGGTAATGTGGGTGTCCATGAAAATCAGGCGTTGGTATTGGTAAATTATGGCAATGGAACTGGTACAGAAATTAAAGATCTGGCAACAAAGATAATGAAAGATGTATCACAGAAATTCAGCATAGATTTGGAACCGGAAATCAATATTTTGTAAAAATTTTAAATTAATAATTAAACAATAATCAAATGAGTATTACAATTGGAGATACCGAATTTTTTAAAGGTATAGGCAAAATTGCCTTCGAGGGCCCGGAATCTGATAATCCGTTGGCATTTAAATATTATGATGCGAATAAGACCGTTGGTGGTAAAAATATGGGTGAATTTTTCCGTTTTGCCATTAGCTACTGGCATACGTTCTGTGGCACGGGTGGCGATCCCTTTGGCCCGGGAACAAAGGACTTTCCCTGGTCACAAGCCAATGACGCAATGGGCCGTGCGAAAGACAAAATGGATGCCGCATTTGAATTTATCACTAAATTGGGTGCACCCTATTACTGTTTCCATGATTACGATTTGGTAGAGGAAGCCGCCACTGTGGCAGAATCTGAGAATCGACTAAAACAAATTGTGGACTATGCCGCTGAAAAACAAAAGGCCTCCGGCGTAAAATTATTATGGGGCACTGCAAATATGTTCTCCAATCCCCGCTATATGAATGGCGCTGCAACGAATCCCAACTTCGAGGTATTGACGCACGCCGGGGCGCAAGTAAAAAATGCACTGGATGCCACCATCGCACTGGGTGGTGAAAATTATGTGTTCTGGGGAGGTCGCGAGGGGTATAACAGCCTGCTCAACACCAATATGAAACGGGAAAAAGAGCACCTGGCCCGCTTTCTCCACATGTCCCGGGATTATGCCCGGAAAAATGGTTTTACCGGCACCTTCCTTATCGAGCCAAAACCAATGGAACCGACCAAACACCAATACGACTTTGATGTAGCTACGGTCATCGGTTTTCTGCGTGAGTTTGATCTGCTGGATGATTTTCAGCTAAATATAGAAGTAAACCATGCTACCCTGGCTCAACATACCTTTGAACACGAATTGCAAACGGCCGCTGATGCCGGCCTGATGGGCAGTATCGATGCCAACAGGGGAGATTATCAAAACGGCTGGGACACTGACCAGTTTCCGATTGATTTGTTTGAGCTTACTCAGGCGCTTCTTGTCATTACCGAAGCCGGGGGTTTCAAAACGGGGGGCGTAAACTTCGATGCCAAAACACGACGAAACAGCACCGACCTCGATGATATATTTATTGCCCATATCGCCGGCATGGACGCTTTTGCCCGTGCGTATATCACCGCTGTGAAAATTCTTGAGAATTCAAATTACGCAAAAATGCGCAAGAACAGGTATGCTTCTTTCGATAGTGGTAATGGTAAGAAATTTGAAGATGGCCAGTTTACGTTGGAAGACCTGCGCAATATGGCTGTTAAAAACGGAGAACCTGCACAGATCAGTGGAAAACAGGAACTTTATGAAATGATCATTAATCAGTATATTTAGTAGTTAGTGAGTCCCGTAATCACGGGAGTAGTAAGACGGGGAGGACGTAGGTTCCCCCCCGTCTTATTCATATCCCACATCCAAAAAAGCCTCTTATGAAACGATATTGTTTGGCCCTTGATTTAAAAGAAGACCCTGATTTGATCAATGAGTACAAGGTGTATCATGAAAATGTATGGCCTGAGATCAAAGAAAGCATCACTGATTCGGGCATAGTGG
>JAOUKJ010000077.1 GCA_029882675.1 Cyclobacteriaceae bacterium | reverse complement strand
CCTTTAAAAGGATCCCGGTAACAGTGTTTGATTAATTCGTTTATCTTTTTCAATAGCTGTTTGTCATGTTTTTGCCAATACAAATAATCCTCCCATGCCGGTGACAAAAAGGTGACTTTCATTCCTAAAATATGGTACAATAAATAAATTCGTGAAAAATGTTTTATCACCGGATTTCCGAGACAAACCCCAAAACCCAGCCTACCTATTCCTTTCAAAAACAGTACATTAGCCCATGTGTTGGGTGTAATTTTTACCTGGCACAACATTCTATACGTATAAATACGCTTATATTGCAGCTCTTAACCAACCCCGATATAAAGACTTTTACTATGGCACAACAATACGTAATAGGACTCGACTTTGGTACGGATTCTGTCCGCGCCGTACTGGTCGACACCTCCAATGGACAAACGCTGGCCAGCCATGTCCATGAGTACGCCCGTTGGAAAAATGGCGACTACTGTGATGCCGTCACCAACCGTTTTCGTCAGCACCCCTCCGACCACACCGAGGGCATGGAAATAACCATCAAAACTGTTCTGAAAGAATCGGGAGTAGATCCGGCCACAATAAAGGGAATATGTATAGACACCACAGGTTCTTCACCGGTACCTGTCAACAATAAAGGCATACCACTGGCCTGTGTGCCTGAACACCAGGACAACCCCAACGCCATGATGGTGCTGTGGAAAGACCATACAGCCATCAATGAAGCCGAAGAGATCAACCAACTGGCCCGAACCTGGGGTGGAGAAGATTTTACCAAATTTGAAGGGGGCATATACTCCTCCGAATGGTTCTGGGCCAAGATACTGCATATTATCCGGGAAGACCCGGCTATAAAAACCGCTGCCTATACCTGGGTGGAGCACTGCGACCTGATGACCTACATACTGATAGGCGGAGACATCAAAGACCTGAAACGCAGCCGTTGTGCCGCCGGCCATAAGGCCATGTGGCATAAAAGTTGGGGAGGCCTCCCCGATGACAAATTTTTATCGGAGCTGGATCCTTATCTCGTTTCATTAAAAGAAAATCTTTACCGGGATACCTACACATCTGATTTGTCTGCCGGCGCCCTGTGCCACGAATGGGCGGTCAAACTCGGCCTGTCCAGTGATGTGCAAGTGGCCGTAGGCACCTTCGATGCCCATGCCGGAGCCGTTGGGGCGGAAGTGGAAGAAAATACCCTGGTGCGTGTAATGGGCACCTCTACCTGTGACATTATTGTAGCACCGGAAAAGGTGATTGGCGACAACACGGTTAAAGGCATCTGCGGACAAGTGGATGGCTCAGTAGTCCCCGGCATGATCGGTCTGGAGGCCGGGCAATCGGCCTTTGGCGATGTGCTGGCCTGGTTTAAGGAAGTACTGATGGAACCCGTGAGCGATGGAATTGCCTCGTCAGCAATATTGTCCGATGAGTTGAAGAAGCGGTTAGTGAAAGAAATGGAAGCTAACCTGCTCACAGACCTTACTGAAAAGGCAGCGTCAATACCCTCTTCTTCCGATAGTCCCGTGGCCCTGGATTGGATCAACGGACGGCGTACACCCGATGCTAATCAAGCACTAAAAGGGGCTATCATGGGACTGAGCCTGGGATCAAAAGCCCCTCAAATATTCCGGGCTCTGGTTGAATCGATCTGCTTCGGATCAAGGAAAATTGTAGAGCGATTCAGGGAGGAAGGCGTGGAGATCAACACAGTAGTAGGTATTGGCGGGGTGGCAAAAAAATCGCCCTTTATCATGCAAACACTGGCCAATGTGTTGAATATGCCCATCAAGATTGCTGTTTCCGAACAGGCTCCGGCGCTGGGAGCCGCCATGTATGCGGCAGTAGCAGTGGGTATTTATCAAAATGTTACTGAGGCAAAAACGGCTATGGGCAACGGCTTTGAAAAAACCTTCCATCCTGAACCTGAAATGGTCAGGGTATATCAGGAGATCTATGAGAAATACTGTAAATTTGGCAACTTCATCGAATCTGTTTCTTAAGGTATGTCTAAATATAAAGAACTGAAAAGGGAATGCTTTGAAGCCAATATGGATCTCCCCAAGCTGGGACTGGTGGTCTATACCTTTGGTAATGTAAGTGCTGTGGATCGCAACCACGGTGTGTTTGCCATCAAACCCAGTGGCGTACCCTATGAAACCCTCCTGCCTGAAGACATCATCATCGTTGATTTTGAAAATAACGTGGTGGAAGGTAGCGGAAGGCCCTCTTCCGACACCAAGACCCATTCGTTCCTCTACCGGGAGTGGACGGCCATCGGTGGTGTGGCGCATACCCATGCTACATACTCGGTGGCCTGGGCCCAGGCCCAAAGAGATGTGCCCATCTTTGGCACCACACACGCCGATCACCTGACTACTGATATACCCTGTGCCCCACCCATGCGTGATGAACTCATCCGGGGAAATTATGAGCACAATACCGGGCAACAGATCATCGACTGTTTTAAAGAGAAAGGCCTCTCCCACCACGAGGTGGAAATGGTACTGATAGGCAACCATGGGCCATTCACCTGGGGCAAAAACGCGGCGAAGGCTGTTTATAACAGTAAAGTACTGGAAACCCTGGCCGAAATGGCCCACTTAACGTTGAGTATCAACCCCGAAGCACCAAGACTTAAAGAGGCGTTGATCAAAAAACATTATGAACGGAAGCACGGTAAGAATGCATATTACGGACAGCAGTAAAGCGGCAAGGAGGTAGGGAGGTAAAGAAAGTAGAGAGGTAGGGAGGTAAAGAAGTCTTGGCCCCCCTGAAAAACAATCCGGAGTTTGTGATCCGGAAAAAGGAGGTGAAGAATTAAGGGAGTATGGAGTTGAATATGCCAGGAAGTTCGAAGACCCCCTCCGGCTAAAAGTAGTAAACAGAAAGTGATATAAATCCCTTATGGGGGACATTATATTAGATCAATAAACAATAACCATTGAACCCCGAAAGGGGTGACATTATTATATGAAAGATACAGCATCAAAAGAAATTTGGTTTATCACCGGAAGTCAGCACCTGTACGGTGAAGAAACACTAAAACAAGTGGCCGTCAACAGCCGTGTCATAGCCAACTCACTGGATGAAGACAGTACAATCCCGGTAAGTATAAAACATAAAGGGGTGCTCACCACACCCGATGAAATATACCAGGCCCTGATGGAAGCCAATGCGGCAGAAAACTGTATAGGCCTGATTGCCTGGATGCATACTTTTTCACCCGCCAAAATGTGGATCAGGGGACTGAGTATCTTATCCAAGCCACTGGCCCATTTACATACCCAGTTCAACGAAGAAATACCCTGGGGCGAAATTGACATGGACTTCATGAACCTGAACCAATCAGCACATGGGGGCCGGGAGTTTGGATTTATGCTCACACGGATGCGTAAAAACCGGAAAGTGATTACCGGTCACTGGAAAAGTGAAGCCGCTCGTGAAAAACTGGGCACCTGGGCCCGCGTAGCCCTGGGCTGGGACGATTTGCAGGGGATGAAGATTGCCCGCATCGGTGACAATATGCGCGAAGTGGCCGTCACGGAGGGCGACAAGGTAGCAGCACAAATGAAACTGGGCATGGCTGTCAACGGCTATGAAGTACCTGACCTGATGCAGTGGATCAATGGGGTTTCTGATAAAGAAATTAATCACCTGATTGAAGAATATGAAGCCTCCTACCTCATGGCCAGTCAATTAAAAACCGGAGGTGGAGCCCGTGCCGCTCTTCAGGAAGCTGCAAGGATTGAAATCGGGCTGGAAAAATTTCTGAAAAACGGTAATTTCAAAGGATTTACGGACACTTTTGAAGGTTTGGGAGATCTGGCTCAACTGCCCGGGATAGCTGTACAGCGGCTGATGGCCAAAGGCTATGGCTTTGGAGCGGAGGGCGACTGGAAAACGGCCGCCCTGCTCAGGGCTATGAAGGTGATGGGTACCGGCCTGGATGGTGGTACCTCTTTCATGGAAGACTACACCTATCACTTTGGCAAAAAAGAATCACTGGTACTGGGTGCCCACATGCTGGAAATATGTCCTTCCATTGCAGCGGAAAAACCCAAATGCGAGATCCACCCGCTGGGCATCGGGGGCAAAGCTGACCCCGTAAGACTGGTATTCGGCTCTCCAGCAGGACCGGCCATCAATGTATCATTGATTGATATGGGCAACCGTTTCAGGCTGCTGGTCAATGAAGTGGATGCCCGCCAACCGGAGCAGGATCTGCCCAAACTGCCGGTGGCCCGGGTAATGTGGAAACCACAACCCAGCCTTGAAATTGCGGCTTCTGCATGGATACTGGCCGGTGGAGCACACCATACCGTTTACAGCCAGTCCGTTAACACCGAATTTATTGAAGACCTGGCTGATATTGCAGGTATTGAGCTCGTTGTGATAGATCAAAATACACGTTTACGTGAGTTTAAAGACCTGTTGCGGTCTAATGAGGTTTATTATCATGTGTTTGAAAAGGGGTGGTAGAAATTGTGGAATCGGGGAGCTGTGGAATCGTTTAATTGAAAATCCATCGGATGGATGTTTTAGAAAGGACATCACACTTTTGTGGGCTACTAAGCCTACAACATTTGAAACTACGAATAAATAACAACACAAAGCCAGGGTAATTTTCACTCCTCCTCTCCAACATTCCACCCTTTATAACTGAAAACAGGCTGGTCGTCCCTTACATCTTTGGAATAGAAATAACCGGTCACCTCTTTCTTTTCACCTGGCAGCAGGGAAACGTAGTTATCATCCCAGAAGACCGGCAAAATAGTATTTCCGCTTTTCTCTCCTTTGACCGTCAGCTCTATAAAAAAGGCCAGTTGGCCTGTTGGGTTTTCAAGTATCACCTGCACTTCTTTCTTCTCCCCTAAATCTTTGAATTCATGGGCGACATCAATTGTTGTCTTTGTCATTGCTTTGAGCCCTTTGAAATCTGCATAGGCCGTGTTCCGGGTCACAAACCACTCCGAATGCTCAAGATCCAGCACATCCGCTTTGGTTGACAGCCAGTAAAAATTATCCGCTACCCGTTGTCCATCAGCATTTTTCAATTTCAAACTAACAAAATATGTTGTAGTCAAATTTTTCAATACGGGCATCTCCAGCACCAGGGCAGAAGCATTTTCACCAACACTGACCTCTAGTGATTTAGAAAAAATCTCTTTACTGTCTATGTCCAAAATCCGGATTTCTGCCAGCAATCCTTGCATGGATTGGTAATAATCATTGGTGATATAAATATTTTTGTCCTTATAGTTATAGACAATGTTTAGTGGACGGCACGCTGCCCGTGTACCATAAAAGGCCGCAGTGGGCATCAGGTACCAGTCGTATAGTTGCCAAAGCATCCCGGGCTGCGAAGAGCTCAGCATCCATTGAATTACCCCGGTCGTTTTGGGCTTATTTACGGCAAAGGCTTCAAACATGGGTCGGATGGCTTCATAATTAGACATCTGCGCCTGAAAGGCAAACTCTTCCACATTTTCTGACTCACCGTAACGGTTGTTAAAAGGGGTAATCCAATTTTTAAAGGTGGCAAATTCGTTCCTGCCCGTATGGTAGTCCCAGATGTGATCCAATGGCCATAAATGATTCTTGGGAATCATTTTTTTAATACTTTCTATGGGTGGGGGTTGTAGCCCGGGCCCGGTTTCGGTATTAAAGCCAAAAGCACCTCCTCGTTTATCGTCCACATACCAGTAGTTGGGCGTAACGTAGGCATAGGGCCCGTTCATTTTCACCCGGCTGGGGCCACTAACTTCACTGGTTGCTGAACCGCAACTCGTTAAGACCGGACGGGTAGCGTCTTCCGCTTCAAGTAGGTTGTTCAATTTGGTTTCCAATTCGGGCACCAATACTTTATCACTGCCATAAACCCAAAGAAAGACACTGGGGTGGTTTCGCAACCAGTACACCTGATCCATATAGGCATTGGCATGCAGCTCAATTTCTTCGGGTGTGCGAATGGCCAGGTACTCATCTTCCGGTCTGCCACAATAGCCTTCCCACTCCCATTGGCAACTCCATCCGATCATCACGAGGATACCATTTTCGTCAGCGTACTCATATATTTTCTTATTCTTTCCCCAAAAACCTTCCAGACGGATGGTATTCATATTCATGTGTTTCACATACTGTATCTGCGCCAGCACTTTTTCGTCTGAATCGTCGAGCAACACATCATCTACCCAGCCGGCTCCTTTGATCAGCACTTTTTTGCCATTGATCATATAACCGCGGTGGCCCTCATCATTAATATAGTCTTTCACATCCCTTATCCCAAAGCGTACCGTATGATCATCGGAAACCTGATCATTGACCGATACACTGATGGCCATATCATACAATTCCGGGCTACCCAGATGATTAGGCCACCAGACTCTTGGGTTTTGGATTAGCAATTCGGGAAAACCGGCATCGTCAAAAACGGTCTTTTTCTTTTCATGCGGCTGGAGGGTATAGGCCTGTGAAATTTTGATTTCTCCAATAGTACAGGTGACCATGCCTTCCTTTATTTCACCGGAATGGTTTTCCAGATCGGCTGAAATAGTGAGTTGGGCTTCGTTCAAAGTCTCCACATTGAGCTGTGGTTTAACAAAAATGTTTTTCGCAGACACCGCCCCCGTTTTTATCAGTTTTACGGGACGCCAGATGCCCATGTTGTTGTCGGCAGGCCAGGGATTCCAGTCCACCCAGCCTATGGTCAGGTCATTGTCCAGGGGAGGTATAATCTCCACAGCCAGTACATTTTTTCCTTTTTTTAAAAATCCGTCCACTGAAAAATCAAACATTTGAAAGGGCTGTTCCACCGTATCAGCAGAGGCCACCAGTCTGCCATTCAGCCAGACATTGGCCCGGTAGTTGATTCCCTCGAAAACCAGGTTATAGAAAGTGTTCTCAGGTAGGTCGTCAATGGCAAATACGGTGCGGTACCACCAGGGCACTTTAAACTGCTCCTTCGGTATTTTATCAAAATTATCACCCATAAAGACATCCTGGTATACCTCATTTCTAACCAATGCGGCCAGCACGGTGGAAGGTACACTTGTCTGTTGCCAGTTTTCAGCATTAAAAGACAGGGTGGAAATGGTTGAGCCATCTCCTTCAATATTAGCTGAGGATCGGAGGTGCCAGTCCTTTTCCAGATTTAATACTTCAGGCCTTGTTGTTACAACACTTTCTCGACAAGAAAAAGCTGTAAATAATAAAAACACATAAAACGACAGTAGATTACGAGGTGATAAGATTTTCATAATGCAGACGGATTAAGGAACAATAAATACCCTAATAAAGATAATCTTCCGTATCCCTTATTTCCTATGACATTTATCAAGTTGGGTAAGTAATAAGTAGTAAGTAGTAAGTAGTAAGTAATAAGTAGTAAGTAATAAGCGGTAAGTAGTAAGTAGTAAGTAGTAAGACTTTACCCTGTGGAAAAGCATTGAGGTTTTACCATAAAGCATACTGCCGACTGTTTACTTCTCCCGCAACAGGGGACTAGCACTGCTTCACTTAAGAGGGCGCCATCGGTGACTTGCTCAGCAACTTCATTTTCCTATCCTGCCCCAGCACTCGGTCGGTGATCAAAAAGGCCGCATAGGTTGCCAGTACGCCCAGTACTGCCCCAAAATAGGTATCAACAAAGAAATGTTGAAGCAGATACACCCGCGAAAGGCCCACCGCGATAGCGAGGAACGGAAAGAGTATATATGCCCAGCGCCTGTTCACCACCAGCGCCAGTAAAAAGAAAACAGCCCAGGCAGAAATCGTATGTCCGGATGGAAAAGTATTGCGCATTGCCACGCTGACACCTTCTACATAATTCCATTGAATATCCGGACTAAAATAGGCCGTTGGGCGGGGCCAGCCACTAAAAATTGTTTTCTTTAACCCCTGGCTCAAGATCAGAATTGTGAGGCTGGTAAACACGGCCACAATACCATAATAATAACGATAGAGCAAAAGTCCTATAAAAAGGGGTATCAACACCAGTCCGTCACCCAGATGGGTACTGTATTTGAAAAAAAAGTCCAACGGTACACTGCGGTGGCTGTTAAACCACAGCACCATATCACCTTTGTTGCTCAGGCCCAGCCAAACACCCCCTGTTACTAAAAAAAGGGCCAGTACCAGCACAAAAATATTCTTGAAGTATTTCATATTGCATTTTTTGCTTTACGCCGCGAATACACTGGATAAATAAAAACAGCTGCCAGAATAATGGCCGTGCCCAGATAAAACCCCAAATTCATTTTTTCGCTTTCCCCAAAGATAATGAACGCGAGCGCGATTCCATACACCGGCTCCAGGTTTATGGTCATGTTCACAGCAAAAGCAGTCATTCGCCGCAGCATTTCGATCATAGCCGACCAGGGAAAGACCGTACACCCCCAGGCCAGCAGGATCAAATAAAACCAGTCTATCGATTGTGGTATAAGTTGAATGACACCACCCGTAAAAAACAAACCATATATGGGCATAAAAACCACAACAATCAGAAATGCACCTACCATTTCCCAGAAGGTAATAAAGTGATGATTGTACTGACTGGTGATTTTCGCGTTTAATACCGAAAACAAAGCCGCCAACAAGGCCGAAACCACCGCCAATAACAGCCCCAGAATATATTGATCGCTCAACTCTGCACGAAAAACAATGTACAAGCCCACGAGCACGGCGCTCCCCAGAAACAATTCGTGCTTCCTCAGTCGACGGCGGTTAAACAAAGGCTCCACCATGCTGGTCCAAAGTGATGTAGTGGCCATACCCACCAGACAAACAGACACATTGGACACTTTGGCCGAAGCAAAGAACAACACCCAATGAACACCGATCAGTGCACCAATGCCTAATATCCTCAGATTCTCCTGCCATCGCAGACCAAAACGATGCCTTTTCCAAACTAGTAACAGCCCTAAACCAATGGCCGAAAGCAATGTTCTGTAAAACACAATTTCCACAGAAGGGATACTAATCAGCTTACCCAGAATAGCTGTAAATCCCCAGATAAGCACGAGAAAGTGAAGTTTCAGGTTGTCTTTAAAATGTTGCTCATTCATCGGCTTAATCTATGGCCGTTAAGGTATATTATTTGAAACTGGTTTGAAGGTTTTCATGAGCTAAGCGCCCGTTATTTATCCTGCTTCGTCCTTCAGGTGAAGAACCTTTTTATACATATTTACCGCGAAAATATTCTCATGTCCTTCAATTACCGAACACATAACTCATTGCACAACTCCTTACACGTTCTAATGTCTAATATCTATTTAGGCACCGTCTTATACATAATCAAAGCCAGCGTACCAAAGATCATGTTGGGTATCCATACCGAATAGGCCGGATTGATATCGCCAACCTCAGCTACCGATTTGGTGAGAATAAATAACAAAATAAAAATAAAGGAAAGCAGGAAGCCCAGGGCGATACGGAAGCCCGCCCCGCCCCTCGATTTCTTGGAGGAAACAATCACCCCCATAAAAGTGAGAATAAGCACCGCGAAGGGGGACGTGAACCGCACATATTTCTCCACTTCATAAACCTCGATATTACTGGCGCCCCGGCCTTTAAGCACACCGATATACTCCTCCAGCTCAGGGATGGTCATCCCATCATAACGCCGGTAGTCGTTGCTAAACTCTTTTGGATTGATAGCCAATACGGTGTCCATGTGCTTTCCGGTAGTCACCACTTCTTTCTCTCCCTCCATCGTCCAGTGTTTCCAATCGTTGAGCCGCCACTTCTGCGTACTGTCTATCCAGTTGATCGTTTTTGCCGACAGTTTTTCTTTCAGCTCAATATCAATGATTTTTTCAAGAGTGAACTGGTTACCCCTATTGATATTGTTGTTGTATCTCCTCAGGTACAAAAATTCATCGGGTCCTACCTGTATATGCACATCCTGTTCACTGTAAACATATGGTTTATTCAGGTATTTTATTTCAAAGTCAAGCTTGGTCTTGTTCGAGTCGGGGATAACCCAACCTGTCAGGTAAAAGTTCAGGCCCCCAATAATGATTGCACCAAAAACATAGGGTAACATCATCCGTTTGAAACTCAATCCACTACTTAGCATGGCTATTATTTCAGTGTGGCCTGCCATACGGGCTGTAATATATACGGTAGCAATAAATACCGTAAGCGGAGTAATCAGGCTGGCAATAAATGGTATAAAATCCAGGTAATAGCCCAATACTTCTGCAAAGCCCAGTTCATGATGAACAAACTTTTCCATTTTTTCTGTAATATCAATTACAGTAATAATGGTCATGAGTATAAATACCACGAAAAAAAATGTAACCAGCAGCCTCTTTAGTATGTATCTGTCTAGTATGGTCATATATTACAATCTTTGCGAGATTTTTTTAATCATTTGCGTTTTCCACGGGACAAAAGTCCCTTCCTTTATTTTATTTCTGGCTTCTTTAACCATCCAAATATAAAAGCTTAAATTTTGAATACTGGCTATTTGCGCTCCTAAAATTTCTTTACTTAATATTAAATGCCGGAGATAGGCCTTACTGTATTGCTGACTCACATACCCCTCCAGCCCCGGATCAACAACAGAAAAGTCTTCTTTCCATTTTTCATTCCGAATGTTAATAATACCTTCTGTAGTAAATATCATGCCATTTCTTCCATTTCGCGTTGGCATAACACAATCAAACATGTCAACACCCAGTGCAATGCACTCCAGTATATTCTCCGGAGTGCCTACACCCATCAGATAACGGGGTTTATCTTCAGGTAAAATAGCACATACCACATCGGTCATTTCATACATCGAATCATGGGGTTCCCCTACCGAAAGCCCACCTATGGCATTTCCTTCCCGCTGAAATGAGGCTATGGTTTCAGCAGACTGCATTCGCAAGTCCTTATATGTACTCCCCTGTACGATAGGAAAAAGACTTTGGGAATATCCATATTTACCACTCCCCGCATCAAAATGTTTCACACAACGACCAAGCCACCGGTGCGTCAGCTCCATTGATTTTTTCGCGTAGTCATAATCGCAAGGATATGGCGTACACTCATCAAAAGCCATAATAATATCGGCACCGATGATTCGTTGCTGATCCATCACACCTTCCGGGGTGAAAAAATGCCGGTTCCCGTCAATATGTGACTGGAATTTCACCCCTTCCTCCTTTATTTTCCTGTTTTCAGCGAGGGAATATACCTGATATCCTCCACTATCAGTAAGAATAGGTTTTGTCCAACCGTTAAATTTATGAAGTCCCCCTGCCTTCTCAATGATATCCAGTCCGGGCCGCAAAAACAAATGATAGGTGTTTCCGAGAATAATCTGTGCCCCGATATCATGTGTCAGCTCCCGTTGATGCACAGCCTTAACCGTTCCTGCTGTTCCGACCGGCATAAACATCGGCGTTTCTATCACTCCGTGGTCAGTAGTCAGTATTCCGGCCCGGGCTTTGGAAGCCCCATCCTTACTCTCCAGTTTAAACTCCATGCATTATATATTTCAGGTTGCAAAACAAAGAATAATAAATCAGGATGAAAAAAGTATTTAACGATATACCATGCATCAAAGGACAAATGATCAAAAAAAATAAAAAAAACGCGTAAATGGGCGCGTATATACCCCTAAACCGATTTTAATTTTATCCTCTTTTTTAAATCCTGAACTGTAGCTTTGAACGTGGCGTTGGTGTCCATCAGGTCATCAACCGCCTGAATAGAGTGAATAACCGTACTGTGGTCACGACCGCCAAAATGCATGCCTATAGCTTTAAGGGAGTGTCTGGTGAATTCTTTGGCCAG
>JAOUKJ010000565.1 GCA_029882675.1 Cyclobacteriaceae bacterium | reverse complement strand
AATAGTCTCTGGCATTTCGCTTAACTCGTGTTGTCTGTGCGCGGCTTTTAATACAACCTATGCATAATATATATGCTTTGTTATTATATATTTGGTACTTTATAAACATATTTTACGTGTTTAAACGCATTTATTAATGAAACATTTACACGAAGAGTTTGATAAAAGTCTGGAAACCAAAGCCATTGTCCTTGCCATAACCGGCATTTTATGTGCGCCGGTACTTTATTTCTTCTACATGCTTTACCTGGAATGGATGGACATTGAAATGGTACTGACCATGTTCAAAAGACCATACTTATATCTTTATGTGGTTGTATGGGCGGCATTGATGTACTTTTTTTATAGCCATTATTTCAGAAAAATAAAACACCAGTACCAGCAGGGAGAGATGAGACAGCTTCAAAAAAAGCTTTATAGTTTATCTATGCTGTATGCTCCTTTAGGTGTCATATATGGTTTTATAGGGCCTCCGTCAGTTCTTTTTGGATTAGGAATGACAGACCACCAGTTTATGATTTCCTGCCTGCTCGGGCCGGTGATGCTTATTCTTATTTCCCTGCCTTTTGCTATTTTGGTACTGGGTAAGGTTGAACTTTGGGCAACCCATATTGTTCTCCTTGACGAACATGTGTTTCCGTTTAAAAAACGGTTCAACATCGTCTTCTCCTTTGCTTCAATTGCAACCATACTCACACTGATCCTTGTTTTCCACATTTTGTCGGTAGACATCAATGGAGTAGAAGTAATCATCGATTCATCCGAAAAATTAACAAAACTGGGAGTAATAGCGGTATTGACATTGTTTCAGCTTATGCTTCCCATTATGCTCACCATCCATTTGGTAGCCATTCAAATCACAAAATTGCGTGGTTTTACCTCAAAAATCACTGAAGGAGACCTCACTTTCAACTCCCCGGTCACCAGCCGCAATGAGATCGGGGCCCTATCACGTGATCTTCATACCATGCGAGAAAGGCTAAAACATGTGGTCGAAGACATCAAAGCCAGTGCGTTTGATATTGCTGAGGCTACAACAGGCATCAATACCGACGCAAAAAACCTGTCAAGGGGGGCAACCGATCAAGCGGCATCAACAGAAGAACTTCTGGCTTCTATTGAGGAGCTGGCATCCGACCTGGAAGAAAATGCAGATATTGCTGAAACCAGCAACACGATCTTTCTTGACTCATCCAATGAGCTCACTGTTATGAGCGGTACGCTGGGAGAGACACTGGACTCCATGAAAAAGATTTATGCAAAAATAGATGTTATCGGAGAGATTGCCCGCCAAACTAATTTACTGGCGCTTAACGCCGCCGTTGAAGCCGCCCGGGCTGGTGAATTTGGCAAAGGTTTCTCTGTTGTAGCGGCAGAAGTGAGGAAACTGGCGGAAAACAGTCAGAAATCAGCCGATGAAATCAACACCATGGCTGGTAATAATATGGGGCAGGCCGAACAATCCAACCAGAAAATAGAAAAAATTGTACCGGCTATTCAGCAATCTGCCAAACTCATTGAACGGATAAGTCAGGGACTCATTAATCAAAAGAACAATTCCACACAATTGACAGGATCCATTCAGGAGCTTGCAAAAGTAGCACAGGTCAATGCCGCGGTCGCCGATAATATGACTGAATATGTAAATAATCTAAACCAACAATCTAACAGGTTACAGGAAAGCTCCTCCTTTTTCAAGGTCGAATAGTTCATTGTACCAAAATTGGATCCATAACCGGGATTTCCCTTTTTTTGATCATTACCTTTAAAATATCAATGAAGTATTACTTTGCAGCTTCTTTTTCCATGGCCTCCCTAACCTCAGTGATCAGCACCTTTACTTTCTTTTCCGGATCACCCGGACCCAGCGTTTCCAGGGGTAAGTAGCCCCGGTATCCGCTCTTTGCTATAATACCCATCAACCTTTCAAAGTCTGTTTTTACTTTTTTGTTGTCCTGCCATACGAGTTCCTTCAACTGCCAGGTAAAGGCGTATTTAATCAACCTTTCTATTTCACTGTAAGCATCCCGCTCTTCAAAACTCCCTATGTCCAGATGCAGCCCCAGCCATTCTGAGTTTACACCCTCCAATATTTCGATCACCTGGTCGGAGTTTTTCACAAAGTCATTATGATTTTGCATGGCGAGTAAAATACCCTTGCTGCCGGCATAGTCTGCACATTCTTTCAGGTGTTCTATTATCCATGTGGTAGCTTTGCTGGGTATCACTTCAGGATGTTCTTTACCTGGAAACACCCTCAACAGCGGGCAGCCCATCTTCACACAAACATCTACCCAGCGCTTTACCGTAGCTACCCCTTCGGTCCTTACTTCTTCATCGGGATGTGTAAAGTCATTGCGTACTCCACTTCCACTGATCTCAATGCCCGCCAGATAAGCCTTCCTTCTGAAGGCATATAAATATTCATCAGGAGGACTGTCGGGGTAGCCCGGGAAATAATATCCGGTAGGATCTATAGCATCAAAGCCGGCTTCCACACAAAAGTCGATCAGTCCCATCAGGGTGATGCCACCCTCGCGCAGACTTTGATTGAAGGAATAGGCGTTCAGGCTGAGTTTTATACCCCCCAGCGAGCGCTCAGCCAAATTTTCCCCGGCCCTTATCCCATATGGCCATCCGAACAGTAAAGGGGCAGAGAGTGAATATTTCAGTAAATTTCTTCTATTTAATCGTGTCGGGCTATTCATAAACTTTTATTTCATGGTAATATCATAAATTATGCATTAACATTCAACAAATAAAATCCATAACCCGAAATTTGAGTATCGGATGAATTTTTTAAATATTAATTTATTGCTCATTCATGTGATTTAGAAAAAATAATTTTACTTTTGTGCTCCCATCTGAAAAGACAGATGGAATGCTTCGAGAAAAGTGTTGAATTTCGCCCAGGTGTTGGAATTGGTAGACAAGCATGGTTGAGGGCCATGTGTCCGTTAGG
>JAOUKJ010000564.1 GCA_029882675.1 Cyclobacteriaceae bacterium | reverse complement strand
GAAGCAGAAAGCCACTTAAACCGACATTGGCCGGAGAGCAGGTATTAATCAAAGCCCGGCAAATTGTTCGGGAAGTTGAGCAACTTAAAGCCCTTGTCCATGACGAGGTTGAATTAATGGAGGGGACATTTACGCTGGGCGTGATACCTACACTTTCCCCATACCTCGTACCTTTATTTATTGCTGAATTTACGAGAGCGAATCCAAAAACGCATTTGCGCATTAAAGAGATGCAAACCGCAGATATTATTCATCATCTAAAGCAAGGAACCATCGATCTGGGTCTTTTGGTAACCCCACTGGAAGAGCGCGTTATCCGGGAAGTACCCATATTTTATGAGCCTTTTCTTTTGTATCTTCCCGAAGGGCATGCCTTACAGGGTGAAATAAAAATAATTGCGGACGACCTTGATCCGCAGGAAGTACTGGTATTGGAAGAAGGACATTGTTTTCGGGAGCAGGCCCTGGCTGTGTGCAGCAGTAGGGGTGAAGGCATGCCTTTGGGTTTTGAATATCAAAGTGGATCTATTGAGGCGCTGAAAGCACTGGTAGACAGGGGTATAGGGTACACGCTGGTGCCGGAATTATCTGTTATTAATGACTTGGGTTCGTCACAAATAAGGCGGTTTTTTGAAGAACCGGTACGGGAAGTGAGTATTGTGGTTCACAACAGCTTTACAAAAGAAGCGTTGCTTGAACGCCTGAGAGACAAGATCCAAGATGCCGTTCCTGAAGACTTTACAAAGAAAAAGAAATATGTCAGGGTGAAGTGGCGCTAATGGTAATGTCTTTATTATTTGCATTTGAAAACACAAATAATAAAGACATATATTTTTTAACGACTGATCATTATTCCGGCTACAATCACCCAGGGTATGGCTCCTATGTTGAAGTATTTCATGGCTTTTCTCTTTTTGATACGCCGGGCTTGTTTTTGATATCCTTCATAATAATTTTTGTCATACAGAAAGGCCGGGTCAGAGACTTGTTCTTTGTCAATGTATACCGGGTCATATGAAGCAGAGTAGGTGATGAGTACTCCTATTGGAGGAAGCATCATCGTTCCGACCAAAGGGCCTGTGATATCCTCAATATTATTGTAATACAGGTGGGCATCTTTTCGGCCTTTCTCAAACATTTGTTCCGGGCTTTGAGGGAAGAGATCAACGGAGCCATTCCCGTATTTCGCGATGGCCACACTAGATTTCATAAGGGCTCTGTTGGTTTCTCCCAGCGAATCAGTGTTTTGTAACACGATGATACCCGGATTGATTTCGATAACCTTGCCGGTCAACCTGTCGCTTTCATTTAAAATCAGGGTGTCCTGAGGAAGTGCTTTACCAACGCTCATGACCATAAAGACCAATATCCATGTTTTTTTCATCATGCAAGATTATTTGTTTCGGGTATTAAAGCCCACCAACAGGCTGATACGTATTCCGGTGGGTAAGACCATTGTTTCGCCTGTTGCCGGGTGTGTGATTTCCTTTTCATAGGAGGGCATAAAGGCGAGGTTAATCGGGAAATACACATTTTCTGATTTAACAGAACCACCAAGGGCTAAGATCATCCCAAATCCTGATCGCGACACACTGGGCCCCATACCAAATTCAAGGCCGTTTTTCTCCGTACGGATACCAAACAACATACTGGCGCTAGGCAGAAACATGCCTTTGTCCAGACCGCCAACAAGGGGAATCAGTTCGAACAGACCGGAGACGCCATTATTCAATGTAAATAGCCGGGTCTCAAATTGCCAGCCAAACTGTGAGATAAAGACCTCCCCCCCGCTGGGTTTGATGCTACTGGCGATAAGTCCTTCCCCCACAAATGTCATTCCAACCCGGGGTCCACCGTAATGGACATGTACATCTTCCACCCATTCCTGCGTTGGAATTTCTTCCGGTTCCCGAAGGGCATTAAAAACCTCTTTATCACCGTTTTCATATTGAACCATAAACAGATCGGATTTTAAAACAGTATATAAAGGGCCCTCTGGATTCTTTGTTTTTTTGAACTTAATTTCAGTAGATGTTACCTCCGTCACTTTTACCTGTAGCTCGGTGCCATCGGTATAGGTGATCATGTCCTGTGCCGGCAAAACACCCACTATAGATGTTAATAAAAGCAAGAATAAAACACTTTTAGCTTTCATGATTGTAGTGTCAGTGATTATAGTGCTGACGCCGCACTTTTAGTTTTTGGATTTATAATTTTCCTGAAAGCTACAGTGTGCAGTTGATGCGGGATAATTGATGTTTGCTACTTCTGGTTGGTTTTTAAGGCCTTTTCCAAAAGTCAGCGCAGACGGATTGGGCGAATTATGGAAAATCGCAAATAGCGGAAAATATTTGAGGGCTGTTGGTATATTGTCTTAAGGAGTAAAGGGCGTATTGTGAATTGTGCCAATTTAGTAATTACCACACTTTGGCTATCCGATAGCCATCGGGGTCAGCCGCTCTACCGGTATTTACTTTTCAATTTTTCTATAATTTCCGGGTATTTGGTCAGGTTTTTTAAGTAAGTGGTTGATTTCATTTTTTTGATATGTATTTCGATTTTGCGAGCCTGACCATGTGATAGTTCATCAATAGTGAGAAATATAACCCATGGAATACCTCTTTTCGTCCAAATATGGTTGTGCTGAGGATTATTATGGTACTCGATACGGTTTTCTACATTTTCAGAATATCCAATGTAGAACCTGTTGATTTTCTCAGAATAAAGGACATATACTGTATACATAATAAAAAAAGCCCGGCATTGCCAGGCTTCTGCTCCCCTTCTTGGACTTCCCGATAGGGATCGGGACAGGCGCCAAGGACCTACCCCGATAGCCATCAAGGATTTTATTGGGGTAGTTTATTTTAGTTATGTCCGTATTATGAATAGTAAGTTGGCTTAAATTAGAGACAACCCTTCAGCCTACCGGCAGCTTCCCTTGAAAGGGAAGCAAGTTACCCCTG
>JAOUKJ010000563.1 GCA_029882675.1 Cyclobacteriaceae bacterium | reverse complement strand
CCCTACCTCTCTTCCTAGTACCTACCCAATCTGTCCTATTTCCAACACCTTGTCTGTTTTCAGACACTTTTCATCATCAGGCAAAATCCTAAAAAGCCCCTATAATTGCGCTAAAGGCCGTTTTTGTCTGTTTGGCACATGCTTTGATTTAATAGTACAGAGTAAATAGTATTAAGTAAAAAGACTTTATAAGGGTGTAATTAACATTAATAGTACCCTAACCCTTCCAGGATTCTGAACCCTGGAAGGGTTGGAATAGAAATCATTCCTTGAAAAGGTTGTATCACTCCATCCCCAACACCCACCCCCACAATAACTGTTCACTGATAACTGTTCACTGTAAAAATGCGTGTTTCACTCGACAATATGGATCAACTCATTCCGGCGGCTCAAAAGCGAAAGCAACGGCTGCACACGGGAGGGGTTGGCCTGTTGTTCGTATTGTCGTTGTGCCTGGCGTTCTGGGGTTTTCGGTCTCTGATAAAACCCGTATTGACAGCCGGTGAAATGGAATATGCCCTGGTGGAACGGGGCCCTGTATTTGAGTCCATCACCAGTACGGGCAAGGTAGAACTGGAAAACCACCACACCATCCTGGCCACGGTCACTACCGTTCTCAGCAGGACCATCGCTTCACCCGGCCAAAAGGTCATGCCCGGCGACACCTTGCTAATTCTGGACAGCACCCCACTGCAGAAAGAACTCCGGGACAAACTACTACAACTGCAGTCGCTGAAAAACAGCATGAAAAAACTCGAACTCACCGCTTCCATCGAGGCCATGGACAACGATTTTGTCCTGATGTCCGGTGAAATGGAAATCAACCGGACAAAAGGGCTTTTGGAAGATGAGCGCATGATGTATGCCATGGGGGGTAGCCCGCAGTCTGCGATACGGGCTTTGGAAGAAAAACTGCTCTTACAAGAAGCTGAATATGAAATACTGAAGAAAAAAAGGCCATTACTGGAGAAGGCCCACCAGGCCACGGCCCGGGAGATAGAAATTCAATGGCAGCAAAAAACGAATGAAATGGCGGCCATTAAACAGCAAATAGAAAAACTGGTGGTCAGGGCACCGGTCAATGGGGTGGTGGTGTCAATAAGCGGCGAACCGGGCAGCATGGTGACCAAGGACAGGGAACTGGTGCGCCTTTCCGACCTGAGCACTTATAAGATTACCGGTAAAGTGGGTAATGCCCTCTCAGAACAAGTGCTTCCGGGCGGTGAAGTGGAGGTGATTATCGACAGCCGTACACGCACCCGGGGAATCATCGGCAATATCCGCCCGGTGGTGCAGGAAAACAACGTGTATTTTGATATCTTTCCTGAACAAAAAGATCATCCGCGGTTCAGGCCGGACATGGTGGTGGAACTCCGCATCATCACAGCCTACAGGGAAAATGCCCTTCGGCTGAAAGACGGGACTTTTTACGACGGGTCTAAAAAGATAAAAGTATTCAGGGTAGAAGGAGGAAAGGCCGTGGCCGTGGAGATGACCACCGGGATGAAGAACCAGGACTACATTGAGGTGACAACAGGGCTGAAGGAAGGCGACAAGATCATCATCTCCGATGTGGACAAGGTAAAACATTTGGAAGAAGTAGAGATAAAATAAATGAGCAGAGATTTAACCACAAAGGACACAGAGGTTATGCACAAAGGACGCAGAGACGGCAAGTACCAAAACTTGCCTTTCACCCTGACAATGCGCATCACCCTGACTGTGGGTGTAGGATCTATCGTGCCACGACATATTCGTGGCACGAATAACCGGGAAGAGTGGGGCAACTACCTGGATCGGTGTCTCCTAAATGGGGCGCTGATCAAAAAAATACTCTTTGATCTTTCTCCCGAATTTAGTTGGGGGAACGACTGCGGGAGGGATGTGAAGCGGGTAGTTCGTCCCACGAATTGGATCATTTATAGGCATAACTCTTTTCAATGCGGACACCTGGCTTTCAAAATCCTACTCAACTGGTCAACTCAACTCCCGAAACTTCGGGATAGACAAATAACCAACAAAACATGAATAAAATACTCCAACTCAATCAAATCAGAAAAGTGTATGCCACCCGCGACATCGAGACGGTGGCCCTCAACAACATCAACCTTTCGGTGGACAAGGGCGAGTTTGTCTCGGTGATGGGCCCTTCGGGATGCGGCAAGAGCACCCTGCTCAACCTGATGGGGCTGCTCGACCAGCCTACTTCCGGGCAGTTGTTGCTCAATGACCGGCCTACCGACAGCCACAACGACAAGGTGTTGTCCCGTTTGCGCAATGAAAATGTGGGTTTCATCTTTCAGAGCTTCCACCTGATCAGCGACCTGAACGTACTGCACAATACGGAAGTGCCCCTGCTTTACCGTAAGGGGGTATCGGGTAAAGAGCGGCGCCAACGGGCCCGTGAAGTACTGGAACGCGTAGGGCTTTCCTCGCGCATGAAGCATTTCCCCTCCCAGCTCTCCGGTGGCCAGAAACAGCGCGTGGCCATAGCCCGGGCGCTCATTGGCCGGCCCGATATCCTGCTGGCAGATGAGCCCACGGGCAACCTCGACAGCAAGATGGGCGCTGAGATTATGGATCTGCTCAAGGAGGTGAACGGGCAGGGCACTACCATCGTGATGGTGACCCACGACGACAGGCTGGCGGGCCAGACAAACCGGACGGTGAGATTGTTTGATGGGGAGAGGGTGGATTGAGATGCTAAAAAACTACATCCTCTCCGCCCTCTTCTCCTGGTATCGCCGTAAGGTGTTTGCCGCACTGACTATACTGGGGATGGCGTTTTCTATCATTCTCACAACCTGTGCAGCTACATTCTGGGCTTTACTAAGATATTCCATGCCTCCTGAAAATAATAAGGAACAAATGCAGTTTATTTCACCGGAGTTTTGGGACACTGAAAAAAATGTACCCTTTTCATGGAACAAGGTGCAAGAGACACTTTCACAAGCAGGTACCCCCTTCGATTTGAGTGCTATA
>JAOUKJ010000076.1 GCA_029882675.1 Cyclobacteriaceae bacterium | reverse complement strand
AAGTCTGATGATATGGGGTTTCCCTTCAAACATGCAGAACATGATCGTTATGCGGGGCGATTCGAGCAGGTGAGCTGCCGTTTCATTACCACTGCCTGTCAGGTTAAGCCACATCACCCGGTCAGGAGCTAAAATACGAAAGGTGTCTATGCCTTTAGGGGATACATTTACTCGCCCTTCCGGGGCGGCAGTACCTGTAAAATATATTTTCTGCTTACGGATAAGTGCCTCAAACGCAGGCGTTATTTCACTGTAAAGTTTTCCCATAATTGACTGGTTGTATTTTTTTACTACCTATTTTTCTTTATGTTCAGTAAAAATATTAACGATCTTCATTAAAGGGAAGTCTTTGAAATGTTTTTAAAGTAAAAATCATTTAATAGTTAGTAAATTTGTGCAGGAAAAAGAAAATGCCATGGAAGCTTTAGATGTTGCTAAGAAAAATCTGGAAGATGCGGGATACTTGAATTTACCTGTCGAAAATATTGATTTGGTAAAAGAGATCAATCGACTGAAGAAAGAAAAAAATGCCGTTATTCTTGCTCATTTTTATCAGGAACCTGCAATACAGGATATAGCAGACCACCTGGGTGACAGCCTGTATCTGGCCCGTAAGGCTGCTGAAACCGATGCAGACATGATCGTCTTTGCCGGTGTGCATTTCATGGCCGAGACTGCCAAAATACTCAATCCGGATAAAAAGGTACTCCTGCCTGATCTTCACGCAGGATGTTCACTGGCCGATTCTTGTCCGGCTGTTGACTTCAAAGCATTTATTGATCAACACCCCGACCATTATGTGATCAGCTATATCAATTGTAGTGCAGAGGTAAAAGCACTTAGCGATATCATTTGTACCTCAAGCAACGCCCTCCAAATTGTGAGATCCCTTCCGGAGGATCAGCCCATTATTTTTGCGCCTGATAAACACCTGGGGGAATTTGTGATGAAGCAAACAGGCCGTGATATGTTGTTATGGGATGGGGCCTGTCTGGTACATGAGGCTTTTTCCATAGAAAAAATTCTTAATCTCATAAAGGAAAATCCAAACGCCAAAGTTATTGCCCATCCGGAATCAGAAACACATATTCTTAAGGTAGCCAGTTATGTGGGTTCCACTACAGGTTTATTAAATTATGTACAGGAGGATGATCATAACGAATTTATTATAGCCACTGAACACGGTATTATACACCAGATGAAGAAGAAGGTGAAAAATAAAAAGCTGATCCCTGCACCGATAAACCAGAACAATGCCTGTGCATGTAGTGAGTGTGAATTTATGAAGATGAATACGATGGAAAAATTGTATCTTTGTATGAAGTATGAACTACCCGAAATTACCATCCCACAAGATCTCATGAAAAAAGCACTGGCTCCGATAGAACGGATGCTGGCAGTAAAATAAGTAATATCAATGGAAATAGATTTCCTGGTCATTGGCTCCGGCATTGCCGGGCTCACATACGCTCTGAAAACCGCACAGGCCAATCCGGCAGCACAGGTCATTGTTGTCACCAAATCCGATGAAAACGAATCGAATACCAAATATGCTCAGGGCGGCATTGCCGTTGTGCTCAATAAGGTAGAGGACTCCATAGAACAACATATTCAGGATACCTTGCGGGCAGGAGACGGACTTTGTGATGAAGAAGTCGTCAGGGTAGTGGTGGAAGAGGGTATTGAGCGTTTTCATGAACTGTTACAATGGGGAGCCAACTTTGACAAGTCAGAAGCAGGTGAGTTTATACTTGGACGGGAAGGTGGGCATACGGTCAACCGCGTGGCGAGCCATAAAGACATCACTGGCTATGAAATCGAGCGGGCATTGTTGAATACTATACACAACACAAGCAATATCAAATTGCTCACTCACCATTTTGTTATTGACCTGATCACAGACCACCATCTCCAAAAACGTTCTGTGACACTGGGAGAGGAAACCACCTGCTATGGAGCCTATGTGCTCGATTATAAAACAGGGGATATTAAAAACATTGCAGCAAAGGTCACCTTACTGGCTTCAGGGGGGGTAGGTAATGTGTATAAAAACACAACTAATCCAACAATTGCTACCGGTGACGGAATCGGGCTGGCTTATCGCGCCAAGGCATGGGTGAAAGACATGGCCTTTATCCAATTTCACCCTTCGGCACTTTATCAGGACAAGGAAGGACAAAGGTTTTTAATCTCAGAAGCCGTTCGCGGAGCAGGAGCCCTGCTTAAAACAAAGCAAGGTGAACGGTTTATGCTCAAGTATGATGAACGCGGAGAGTTGGCTTCCCGTGATATCGTAGCAAGAGCCATCGATACTGAACTGAAAATATCCGGGGATGACTACGTATTACTTGACTGTTCAGGCATCAATGAAACCACCTTTAAAACCAAATTTCCTAATATCTACCATCATTGTGTTGATTTGGGAATAGATATCTTTAAGAAAGGAATTCCCGTTGTACCAGCAGCTCATTACCTCTGCGGCGGTATTCAGACCGACCTTACAGGCAGAACCACCCTTAAAAATTTACTGGCTTGTGGAGAATGTGCTTATACCGGATTACATGGCGCGAATAGGTTAGCTTCAAATTCACTTCTTGAAGCACTGGTTTTTGCTCACCGTTGTGCTGAAACAGCCACAGCCATTAATCAGGAAACAGGTCCTATTCCCAGTGTACCGCCCTGGGAAGATGAAGGCCTTACCATACCTGGAGAAAAAGTGCTGATCACCCACTTTCGCAAAGAAGTACAATCAGTAATGAGTGATTTTGTAAGTATTGTGAGGTCAGATAAACGACTACAGATCGCCTCACGTAGCCTGGAAGTATTATATAGCGAGATCAATGAACTTTATCGCATTTCCAAACTCAGTCTGGAATTGGGTGAGCTGCGCAATCTGGTGAGTGTGGCCTATGCTATTGTTGAGCAGTCTAAAGAACAACGTGAAAACAGGGGAGTATTTTTTAATCGCGATCTGGAAACGCATTGAATTAAAAAAAATCAATAAACAGTTATTATTTAATTTGAATTTTTGTTTAAATTCACACTCCCATCTACACGTATAAGGTTTTGACCTAATTCTATTATTAATTTAACATAAACTGCCTTTAATTTGGCATATTGAGCATTTAATAACTACCCTGTATACAGTGCTATGTATAATTGTCTGTAGTTTTTTTAAATGGTTTTGTTGATTGTGACTCAGTGAGTCATTAAACAACGTTCTATTATACTATTTTATGTAAAAACATTAAAACCGTAAATCAGATAATTAAAGCTTAACTCTTTTAAATAATGAGAAAAAACTTATGTGAAATGCTCAGCTTTGAGGATGTGGATGGCCATGTGATTAGCATCATCTTAAATGAGCTCGAATCGTCAGGTGCAGAAATTTCAGGAAGTAATCCCTGGATTATTGACACCTACAACAATGGCGTGGTCTTAAAAGGAGAATGGAACGAGAAAAATGCCTTACTCAAAGTGTCTGTGATACAGAAAGACCAATACATTCAATGCAGTCAGGTTACGAACACCATACAAACACTTATGGCCTCCCTTCATGAGAAATTGGATGAGGTGCGGCAAGCTAAATGATGTGATCAGCAGTCGTAAAAGAAAAATATAATCTTATATATTATTCCATCTTTTATGGTCACCTACATTTCAATCTTAAGAGGTGCGAATGTCAGCGGCAGGCGAAATATTAAAATGAAAGATTTAAAAGCGCTATACGAAAATATAGGGCTTTGTAATGTAATCACCTATATACAAAGTGGTAATGTAATTTTCCGGTGTGCTGAAACTTCCCCTGGCCATTTATCTGAAATGATTAATCAGGCAATAACGAGACAATGGGAATACCACATCCCTGTATTTGTTTATCAGCTCCGGGATTTTAAACAGATATATAGCAGTAATCCCTTTATTGCTTACCTTAATAGGGATATCACTAAGCTCCATGTCACTTTCTTATTTAACGCGGGTACCCCGTCCGCCGTTAAAATCCTGGAGGAGCAATCCTTTCCGCCCGATGAAATGATCATACGAAATAATGAAATATACTTATATTGCCCCAATGGTTATGGACAGACTAAACTTACCAACACATTTTTTGAACGAAAGCTGAATTCAAAGGCGACTACCCGAAACTGGAAAACACTGACCAGGTTGTTGGAACTTGCAGACACAACATATGAATAACAATTTGTTTATCTACCATCATATTTGTAAGTTTCGCGGTTTATGACGAATAATGACCTTTCAGCACCTTCAATTTAAGAATTAATATATGCTATCATTTTTAAAAACATACACGGGCATAGGGGGTATGGTATTAGCCTTGCTGCTTTTTACGCGATGTAATACCACACCAAAACCTGTAGAAGAGGAAGTCCCACCTGTTACTTTACCTATGAAAATGCTCTCTATGGATAATCTCAATGATTTTAGATCATCGGGAGAAAACTGGCAACTCGCAGGTGATGCGCTCGCAGGGCTGGAAGATGAGTCACCTCTGCAACCTTTGGAAGGACGGGGCGTAATTGTAAACGTGCCCACCGAAACAGCCCGTGAGCATCTGTTCACCAAGTTTGAACATGGAGATATAGAACTTGAGGTTGAGTTTCTGATGCCAAAAAACAGTAATTCAGGAATATATTTTCAGGGACGGTATGAAATACAATTGTTTGACAGCTGGAATGTGAAAAACCCAAAACATGCAGACTGTGGGGGCATTTACCAACGTTGGGATGAATCAAAGCCGGATGGGGAAAAGGGCTATGAAGGCCACCCACCACAGGTGAACGCCAGCAAGGCACCCGGTTTGTGGCAAAACTTCAGGATATCTTTTCGCGCTCCACGATTTGATGATTCGGGAAATAAGACTGAAAATGCGCGTTTTGAATCAGTATACCACAACGGATTTCTTATTCATGAAAATGTGGAACTTACAGGCCCAACGAGGTCATCGGCCTTTGAAGATGAGCAACCCCAGGGCCCATTAATGATTCAGGGTGATCACGGCCCTGTAGCAATAAGAAATATCCGCTATAAAACATATACACAAGATTCCCTGCACCTGAGCGGACTCCAGTATGCAATGTATGACGGAAACTGGACTACCATGCCCAATTTGCTTGGACTTGAGGCAATAAAAACAGGAACTTCGGATGTATTGGAAGCCTCGCCAGACCCGGATAAAAAAGACCATTACGCCCTGGAATATACAGGAACACTACATGTGCCGGTGGAAGGAACATATCTTTTCGAAACGCATATTGATGACGGTGGGGAATTGTTTATTGATGACCAACTGGTCGTTTTCAATGACGGCGATCCGGGATGGGGCCTGGAACGCGGACTGATAAAATTGAAAGCCGGTGCACACCCTTTTAAAATGACGTATTTTCAGGATGTATGGGGAGCCACACTGGAAGTTTATTATGAAGGGCCAGGGATATCGCGGAAGGCATTGGCGGCCGTAAAGCGGAAATCGGTCTCCGGTAACAGGCCGGCTCCGCTCATGATAGATAGCCTTACCGCTCCTGAAATGATACGGAGCTTCGCCGAATATGGAGACGGCCCTACAAAGACACATGTTATCTCTGTGGGTGATCCCGCCGGGGTGCATTATACCTATAATTTGCACAATGGCGCCCTGCTCAAAGTGTGGCGTGGCACTTTTGCAGATGTGACCGGTATGTGGGTAAACCGGGGAGGTTCTCAATTGCTCAGGCCCGGCAATGCCGCCTTAGAAACGACAGACGGCCCACAGGTGGCTAAATTGGAAAATGCAGAGGCCCCGTGGCCAGATAGCCTATCCACAGCATTTAAATATGAGGGCTATGAGGTGAACAGTGATGAAAGGCCGGTGTTTCTGTATACTTATGAAGGTGTCTCTTTTGCTGACTTAACTCAACCCACCAAAGATGGGCTTTTTACAACGCGTATAATTACTGCTACCACTAAAAACCCGGTTTCAAATCTGTGGTTCCGCATAGCAAAGGCAAATAAAATAGATGTTCTGGGTGATGGTACTTATCGGATAGGTGGTCAGTATTATCTCAGTTTAAGTAACGAAGAGGCCGCAATAGTGCGTGAAGGCAAAGAACTTCTTATACCCATTGCATCAGCGGAAAACATTTCTACGATCCAATACACTTTGATATGGTAATGATGAATATAAAATATAAAATAAATGCCCTTGTTCTTTTAGCAAGTATTATACTGCTTAGTTCATCCAATACCTATAGCCAGTGGGGTAGTGGAGACCAGGAAAATAAATTTTATCAAATTGAGAAAGTAAAGATCCCGGAAAGTATTATCCTGGAAGTGGGTGGCATTGCCTTTAATGAAAATGGTGTACCCGCAGTATGTACCCGAAGAGGGGAAATATGGCTCATTGAAAACCCCACCAGCGAAACGCCCACATTCAAACGATTTGCCCATGGGTTGCACGAACCTTTAGGACTGGCCTACAAAGACGGCGCATACTACTGCACCCAACGTGGTGAATTGACTAAACTGACAGACAACAATGGCGATGGGGTGGCCGACAGCTACAAGACCATCTATTCCTGGCCCCTGGCAGCCAACTACCATGAATACTCCTATGGCCCGGTGTTCCTGCCCGATGGTGACATGCTCCTAACCCTCAATCTGGGCTGGATAGGACGTGGGGCCAGCCTCTCCAAATGGCGTGGTTGGATGATTAAGGTTTCCCCGGAAGGAGAAATGACACCGATAGCGACAGGTATGCGCTCACCCGCTGGCCATACCCTCAATGCCCAGGGTGATGTCTTCTATACAGAAAACCAGGGTGACTGGGTAGGATCCGGAAGGATGACCCACGTGGAAAGCGGCGATTTCGTGGGTAATCCCGAGGGGCTGAAATGGTCCGGAGAAGAAGGATCCCCCCTTTCCCTCAAATTTGAAGATATTGTAGACACCCTCGGCTATTCGCTCTATGAATATGCCAAAGTTGTCCCTGAAATAAAACCTCCCAGTGTCTGGTTTCCCCACGGACTGATGGGTATTTCCACTTCGGGAATACTGATAATGGACGATGACCGGTTTGGCCCGTTTAAAGACCAAATGCTGATCGGTGACCAGGGACACAGCACCATCATGCGGGTGTTTCAGGAAAAAGTAAAAGGTACATATCAGGGGATATGTTTCCCATTCCGGGAGGGTTTTTCTTCAGGCGTGCTCAGATTGGCCTGGGGCCCGGACAAATCGGTGTATGTTGGTATGACCAGCCGTGGATGGTCTTCCACCGGCCAGGATATGTACGGACTGGAGCGGCTTGTCTGGAATAAAAAAACACCCTTTGAGATCAAAGCAGTCCGTGCCATGCCCGATGGCTTTGAGCTGGAATTTACCCAGCCCGTTGATTCAAAAAAAGGAGGAGATCCCGCTTCTTATGAGATTAATGACTTTACTTATAAATATCACCACTTCTATGGCAGTCCCGTCACTGATTTGCAATCCAGGCAGGTATTTGACGTGGAGTTAAGCAGTGACAACAGAAAGGCCCGCTTGTACATATCGGGCTTGAGAACAGGCTATATCAATGAAATTAAAGCTGCTGGTGTTACCAATAATAAAGGTGAAACCCTGCTGCACAACTTCGGTTATTACACCCTGAACAATATTCCGGATGGCGAGGCCAGGACGATGGATCACAGTGCCCATGTCGCTAGTGAAGGTACCCTGACCAAAAGCGCTAAAAGAGTTTCTGAAATGCCTGCTTCCTGGGTTAATGGCCCCGATCAGGTGGTGACACTCACTGTTCAGGCCGGCCTGAAATTTGATTTGTCAGAAGTAGAGGTGAAAGCAGGCAGTAAAATACGGTTTGTCCTCGACAACCCCGACGATATGCTGCACAATGCTTTGATTGTAAAGCCCGGCACCATTGATGCCGTGGCCCAGGCAGCCATGGAACTGGGGCTGAAAGGTCAGGAACTGGGCTATGTGCCTGACTCTGATGATGTGTTGTACCACACGGGCCTCTTACAACCCGACAGCAAAGACGTGATCTATTTTGTGGCGCCGGAGATCCCGGGTGATTATCCGTATGTATGTACTTTCCCGGGACATGCAATTACAATGCGTGGCGTGATGAAGGTGAAGTGATAGGGGATGATCACCTGAAGAAACCATTATGAAAATCACCGTTCGCTAAATGCGAACCGCAAAAAGCACGATACGCTAAAAGGTATATGAAAATTGAGCCTGCCTGAAGGCATTCAGGTGTAATCGGCAAATAAGAATGTCATAAAATTGGCAAATAAGAATGTAGTGTTTTCGGAAAGTAGCGATGTATCGCCATTCTCCACAGGATAAATTAAAATTTTCTATTTCGGTTCGGATTTTGTTCTCTTGGAAAAAATGAAATCAGCACATCGTTTCAGTCTTATCTACCACACCCGGCACGTCCAAAATCCGTGCAAATCAGTGATATTCGTGGCTGGAATTTTTCTCACTTTTCCAATCCCCTGATCAACGCATAAAGCATTTTTGAGATTTCTTCGAGAAGGGAATAGTATTTAGTAAATGAGGCTTCATCAATTGCCTCAAGGTTTTTGAGGTAATCAAAAATTGCCACACACTCAAAAGCGGAACCCCTTACAATGATGTAAAAGTTGCGTTTGTCGGGTTTAGTGAACCGGCCGGAACCCTCGGCAATATTGAGCATAATACTGAAGGAGGCCCTTCGCAACTGGTCATTGGTTACCCTGTCAGGCTTATTTTCCTTAAGAAAAATGGAGACTTCTTTATTAAAATGTTTGGCCTTATTATAGACATCGAGCTTTTCAAAATCAAACATTGTCAGCAAGAGTTTGAGTCCCGAAATCGGGAGAGCAAAAGGGACAAAACAGTTTGGGGTAAGTCTATACCCCTGTATGCTGTATCCTCTTGCTCCAAACTGTTTTGTGGAGCCGGAGGGATTCGAACCCTCGTCCAGAGAAGGCAGCTAACGAACCCTCTACATGCTTATCTTTTGATTAATTGTCGGGTATGGCCTGGCCAAAAGCAGCCGAAACTATACCTTAGTTGCGATTAGTCTCACCTGTGCGTCACAACCCCACACAGGCCAGCGCTACCTTGCTACACCGCAAATCCGTCTCCGTAGCACATGGATACGGTACGATGATGGCCGGGGACCACCCTTGGCGGTCAACCCTAAGCTAATTCAGCATAAATGCCGAATTAAGCAGCCATAGCGTAAGAATAATCTTCGCCAATTAGAATTTGGAACTATCTTTCAGGGCTCTCATCCCATGAGCCCGCATGCAAGCGCGCCACTACGCATCCTGTCAAAACCGGTCGGCCCCATATATCAAAGTACTTTCTCTCCCTCTATAACGTTATAAAACGAAAAGGAGTGCAAAGATACACTTTCTTTTACTATAAATTAATCCTTCAGCATTTTCTCCATTCGTACAATACCCTGAACCATGGCCCGCACGGTATGGTAATTGATTTTCCAGGAGTGGCTCATATGTGTCCAAATGGGTTTTCCCGCCCGTGTGAGTAGTGGGTACCACTCCCCTACACCTTTGTTCACCACCTTATCAAAGACAAAACGATGCACGTTTTTGTAGGCATCCCAATATTTGTCGTCCCTGAAAAGGAGCCATGCATCCAGCGTACCAATCAACATTTCAGCCTGTTGCCAAAACTCCTTTTCCCTGTCATACACTCCCCCGGCATGTGAACCTTCGGTATATACCCCACCGTATTCGGTATCAATACCATTGGTGATACAATGTGTGAAAACAGTGTGTAGCAGGCTCCTGTATTCTTCGATGTCGCTACCCATGGTTCTTAAAGCGTGCAGCAGCAGCCACCCAAACTCAGCATTGTGCCCATAACTGGTGTTGTCCAGGGCATTATTTTTTTCGCCTTCTTCAGAAAAACGATCCCAACCCCATACCACGTCAAATTTAATTTGCGGGGCTACCTGCCAGTCGGCCCAAAACTGGGGGATTCCCGTTCGGTATTTTGGATGCATGATCCGGTTGGTCAGCAGGTTGATAATCTCTTGAAGCTTTCTTTTATGCACTTCTTTTTGGCTGCACTCATATAAAGTGGTAAAGGCCTCCATCAGATGCATATGGGCATCGAGTGTTTTGCGGTCACCTCCCTGGCTTTCCGGGCCACATAAAGTCCAGTCGCGTTCAAACATTTCAAAATATCCACCATGGCAGGTGTCTGCTCCATATTTCTGTAACAGATCAAAACATTTTGAGGCATATTCCAATCCTCGGGGGTCATTAGTCGCCAGCGTATATTCGCTTAAGCTGTAAATGGCAAAACTTAGACCATACACTATTTTTTTATCGATCAGAACATGGCCTGCCCGGTCGAGTAACCAGTAAAATCCGCCATGTTCTTCATCCCACATCTTATTAATCATAAAATCAACCCCGTGTCGTGCCAAATTGGCCAGCTCTTCTCCGCCATACCCTGCCCGGCAGGCAGATGATATCGTATATACCGACCTGGATTGGGCTATAAGTGATTTTTCATCTTCACCCGAGTCATTGCCTTTTTCATCAAAATGGGTGATAAAACCCCCGTGCTTATTGTCCTGCATCCGGTTGGTCCAGAAAGGGAGCAATTCATTCACCAGATGGTTTTTGGCTTCGACTATATGGAACTTGATTTCTTCCTTTTTCATAATGTAAACTCAGTAGGGTGATTTAATATCCCGAAATTCGGTGTATTGGTTCAATATTACAATGTTGCCATGAAATAATGAAGTAGTGGTTCACATTTCAATGCTTCAAATATTACAGTATAAGGCTGTAGGACGGCTATTCATACCTTGAAATTTGTAAATACTTTATTAGAAAAAGTCCGTTACAATCCCTTTTTACTGTTGTGTTTGTTCTTTGTTCTTGTGTCTTGGTTCAAATTTTAATTACTTTTGCAGCTAAATTGATTTTATACTTATGTCTGAAAATAAACCAACACAACCGCAGGTTTCCAGTGATGAAATTGACCTGCGTGAGGTCTTTAAGGCCATCGGCAATTTCTTTTTAATGATTTGGAACGGAGTTATTGACCTGATTATTCAGTTCAGGAGAATAACGATAGACCATTACAAACTCATTGTTGGTATCACTGTACTGGCCGTAGTCATTGGCTTTGTGCAATTTAAAAAGACAACCCCTTATTATAAGAGCTCCATGGTACTGAGGTCAACCTACCTCAACAGCCGGTTGGTAGAAAATACCCTGCAAAACCTAAACCAGTTAATGGGCGGAAACAATGGAAAGGGGTTGAAAGAGGTGTTGGGGATAAGCCAGGAACAAGCGGATAACATCATCCGGTTTGAGGCTGAACCTTTTGTGTCTGAAGAAGAAATTATTGAAATGGAGAAGCTGCGGATGCAGTTTGAAAATGCTAAAATAAGTGCTGAAATTTCAGAGCCCATCCTTGCCCAGCTCCAACTGGCCAATGAACGTACTTTTCAAATATCTGCACTTGTCTATGATCCAGCACTTGTTAAAGGCCTGGATGTTGTGGTATTTAATTATATCCGATCAAATACGTATGTAAATAAGCGTATTGAGGCTAACGAAATCGAGATGAGGGCGCAATTGAAAAAGCTTGAAGAAGAGCAGCCCAAGATCGATAGCCTTACGAGAATCGTTTTTTCACATGTTCAGAACATTTCAAACCGAAGACGCGAAGGTTCTGATAATGTAATCATCGGTGAAGAGCAGGTTCCCAATCCGCAAAGCCTGATCGCGGAAGGTATCAACCTGAACAATCAAAAACTCAGGATCGAAAAGGAACTGCAACTAAAAACGGATTTTGAGTTAGTTGATGGTTTTGCACCCTATTACGAGCCTGAAAGTCTCGGGATAGCTCCTACGATTGAATATTCGTTT
>JAOUKJ010000562.1 GCA_029882675.1 Cyclobacteriaceae bacterium | reverse complement strand
CCTTATTAAAGCCTATAAATCACTGTTTCAAAAATATGGAAAGAAGATCAGGCTACAATTAGCCGGAGAATTTATCGGGTATAATGAAAACGCCCTGGAGTTCCTGAATGGCGAATGGAGGGACTACTACTTACGGGAAAAAGAAAATCTTAAATTGGAAATGAATTCCTTCATTGCAGAAAAAGAGCAGTACAATATAGTTTTTGAGGGAGTGTTGATGGGGGATAAAAAAGATGAGGCTTTTCGTTCAGCGGATATTTTTGTGTTGCCTTCATACACCGAGGGATTTTCCATGGCTTGTCTGGAAGCGATGGCCTGGGGTTTGCCAATAGTGACTACGCCGGTAGGGGCGCTACAGGAGGTGATTAAACCGGGCATCAACGGCCTGTTGACACCGGTTGGCGATGCCGGAAAATTGGCTGAAAAACTGGAAAAATTAATTGAAAATGAAGGCCTCAGGAAGGAAATGGCGACCAACAACCGGAAAGAGGTTAATGAGTGCTACGACATAGAAGTCATTGCCAGGCACCTGATTGAAACGATTGCCGCTGTGTAACCATCAAACGGAAACAGCCTTTTCTTTACGATCAAATTCATAGATCAGGGAAAAGAAAACCAGCCAATAAAAAGCTGAATTATGGGGCAATTCGAGCACGACATTGAAAGAAGCCCAGGCCGTGAGGCCCACAAAGGCCAAAAGTAAAAAGTCTTTTACAGGAGGTCGATCGGCATCGTGCCGGGCCACCAAATAAGCCAACGGTTTTTTTAGCGGCAAAAACAACAGTAACATGGGTAAGAACCCAATATGAAAAAGGATAGTAAGAAAGGAGTTGTGCGGTGGACTGAGGTATCGTTCCTCCGGTTGATAATCAAAGGTGGTTTGCTTTAAATCATCGATCATCAGTTGAGTAAGCTCGTCATTTGCATAGGGAACACCAAATCCGCTTCCCAGCAGCCCATATTGTTCGGTGAAATGCTTATCCAAAATAAAGGCCCAGTATTTGATTCTCCAGGATGAGTTGGTGTCTGAAAAAGCAGGCACAAAAACTCTGAAAGCGACCAGTAACAAAACAAAAGAAATCAGTACTTGCAGCTTGAAAGCGGGCTTAAACTGGAGGCCCAGGTAAACAAAGAACATAACAAATCCGGCCAAAAATGCCGATGCATGCCCCAAGGGTATCAGTAAAAGCAACGAAAGCGCATAAAGTAATATTTTCTTCTTCCAGCCAGCGGGAAAAGAAAGGGTATAGGAACTGCACATAATTAGTCCCACTACAGCCATCGGTGAATAATAATTGAATTCACCCAACAAGCTGAAATTATTTGTAAAAAATGCCTTATATGCAAAATAACCCAATTGAAACAATAATGCCATAGCGGCAATCAGCAGCATAAACCTGATATTAAATTGATGGGCTGTTTTGTCTATATATGATTGATAAATAACATAAAACAGCGCCAGGTACATAAACAACGCGTAGTGTCGTACGATGTAGTTGAGCGGGCCAATATTGAATATTACAGAATAAGCCAGGTAAGCCACACTGATACCCAACAAGGCGAGAATGGGCCAGTGAAAGCTAAAACGTCTTTTCACCAGTAGAATAATAAAAGCTGTCACTCCGGTGAGTAACAGTAAAAAATCATAAAGGTGGAAAAACGAGAAGAGATGAAACTTGGCAAAATCGCGGTCAAAGATGAGCAGCAGTTCAATAAGAATGAACAAAGTCATTTGCACCGGATGGATAGGGGAAGAAAAAAACCGCTTTACATTCATTCTTTTGTACGCTTGAGAAAGGAAGCGTCAAAGATAAGCTTTCGATACACGTAAAGTACCAAAAGGATGTAAATTCCACAGCTCGCTATCATGGAAAAAAAGTCTGGCGACAGGAAAAGACGAGGAATGATGGCGAAAGCAAAGACAGGAGATACTTTCAACAGAAACCTGAGTCGGGGAAGAAAAAAATCCATACCGCCAAGGCTTGTACCCATGACGATCAGCAAGAAAAATTCACCTGAAAGCACTCCGGCGGGAATCCCTATATACAAATTATTCGTATAGGAAAATCCAATGGTAAACACAATGGCGATCACCGCAGCCCCAACATAACCCAGCAGGTTTACATTATCCTTTTTCCGGAGTAGCACACGAGTATCCGCTGAGATCTTCAAGGCACAAATAAACATGGCCATACCATAGAGCACCATGATAATTTCCAGGTCAACATACCTATCCGGATCGAGTAGGGTAAGCAATACACCGGGATAAAACACCGTAGGGATTACAAAAAACAAGGCCATGATCACTCCAACCTTATCAACGCGCATCCCTATATCGTCAAATTTCAGTTCCCTGAAAAAAGCCTGATTGACGATCCGTATGCCTCCTTTAAATACCTCATACACTTTTACGACCGGGTAGATCAGTCCGATCACTCCAATCTCATAATAGCCCTTAGCAATGGCAATAATACCCGTAACCAAAAAGGGCGTTGACAACTGATAGAGTCCCACCTTGTAGTATTTGAGGTATATCTTATAAAAACTCTTTTTCGGCGGAAAGAGATACTCCACCCCATTGATCCGTGCCGCAAAAAATCCCGCAATAAAAATTCCCACGGCCACCAGCAATACATACACATAAATGGCTTCCGCTACGAGGTAATAGCTGGCCAGTAGCAGTCCGGCATTGGGTATGGCCACTCGGAAGAAGGACAGCCTGGCGGCCTCTACAGGCTTGCTGTTGCCATAGAGGGCATAATCACCATTCCAGGCTATGAGGGGGGCTGCCAGGAAAATAATCTTGGTGATGTCGGCCTGCATAAGGTAGCTCACCACCCCGAAGCCGATCACAAACAAGCTCAGAGCCATCCGTGAGGCCTGTGCCAGGGCGTAGTTGCTCCGCCATCCTTTCTGGAAGGCCACATTGCGGTTTACCGATAGCTGCACACCAAAAGAGATCATCGAGGCCATGATGGCCACGTAGGAC
>JAOUKJ010000075.1 GCA_029882675.1 Cyclobacteriaceae bacterium | reverse complement strand
TGATCTGGAAATTTGTGGTACGGTGATGCGGCAACTATACTCCAATCCCATATACCGGGAACACATCAGGCACAGAAGTGACAAACAAGTGGTGATGCTTGGCTTCTCTGACGGCACAAAAGACGGAGGGTACCTGACGGCCAACTGGAGTATTTACAAGGCTAAGGAAATGCTCACACGTGTTTCCAGGGAGTTTGGGATTAATGCGGTGTTTTTTGATGGACGTGGCGGGCCGCCGGCAAGAGGAGGAGGAAATACACATAAGTTTTATGCCTCCCTGGGTGGAAACATTGAAAGTAACGAAATACAGCTCACCATACAGGGCCAGACAATAAGTTCCAACTACGGGACAAGGGACTCTTCAAGGTTTAATATGGAGCAATTACTTACGGCCGGATTGGAAAACATGATTTTCCAGGATGAAGATAAGAAAATAGAAGGAGATAAGCGGGAATTGATCGAGGAGCTTTCCGGGATAAGCAAAGAAGCTTACCTTAACTTTAAACAAGATCCCATGTTTATTCGTTATCTCGAAAACAGAAGCCCGCTTAAATATTATAACCGGGCAAATATTGGTTCCAGGCCAGCGAAACGCGGAAAGACAACGGAGCTTACACTGAAGGATCTGAGGGCCATTCCATTTGTGGGAGCCTGGAGCCAACTGAAACAGAATGTTCCGGGATTTTTCGGGTTGGGTATTGCATTAAAAAAGTTTGATGAATACGGGCGGTTAGATGAAGTAAAAAAACTGTATTCAAAATCATTGTTTTTTCGTACATTGATTGAAAACAGTATGCAGGCTTTATGCAAAACTAACTTTCAGCTCACCCAGTATATGAAATCTGATCCTGAGTATGGCGATTTTTGGTCGAAAATTTATCAAGAGTATCAGGATACAGTGAAGTATCTCCTGGAAGTTAGCGGTCAGGAGATGCTGTTGCAGTCTAATCCACAGATCAGAGAGTCGATAAAGCTGCGGGAAAGTATCGTTTTACCATTGTTAATTGTGCAGCAATATGCACTGATGAAAATTAATGAAATTGAATCGGGCAGGAACAAAGAACTCGATTTGGAGGTTTACGAGAAAATGGTGGTCAGGTCGTTGTATGGCAACATTAATGCAAGCCGTAATTCAGCCTGATAGGTGTTTAAAGCAGGGAGTTGCTAAGTGTTGTCTCCCGGTTTTAAATCGAGAAAAAAAACTAAAAATTCTATAATTGGTTTTTTTTCTTATAATAAATTTTATTTTTGCAAAAATTTTAAGGTCAAAAAAATAATAGGTATAAAATGTATTGGACATTAGAGTTAGCTTCATATCTTGAAGATGCACCCTGGCCTGCAACCAAGGACGAATTGATTGATTATTCTATCCGTACCGGCGCGCCTTTGGAGGTTGTTGAAAATCTTCAGGAACTGGAGGATGATGGGCAACCTTATGAAAATATTGAGGAAATCTGGCCGGACTACCCGACTAAAGAAGATTTTTTCTTTAATGAAGATGAGTATTAGCGCAGTTTAGCAATAGTTGTTGATGGTTGCCTTTTGTTCCTGAATTTACATGTTATTGTTTCGAAGGAAAGATTGTGCCACAGTCAGATCGTCTGGCGTGGTTACTTTGATATTTCGGTAGCTGCCATTGATCAGAATGATGGGGAAACCAGCTGCTTCAAAAACACTGGCATCGTCAGTCATCCAGGATTGTTCTGCAATAGTATAAGCTTGTTTCAGCTTTTCTAAATCAAAAGTCTGGGGTGTTTGTATCGTGACGAATTGTGCACGATCAACTGACCGACTGGTTGTGTGATCTATTTTCCGCAGGGATTCCTTTAAAGGCAGCGAAGCAACTGCAGAATGGTTTCTTTTGGCTTCCTGATACGCCCGCCCGATAAGCGCGTTATCTACCAGTGGTCTGACGCCATCATGGACAGCTACAATGCCTTTTTTGTCAGGGATGGCGTGGAGGCAATTTTTTACCGTTTGAAAGCGGCTATTTCCCCCGGAAACCAGCGTAAAGGGTACTTCAAAGTGATATGCTGCACACAACTTATTCCACCGGTCAAATTCTTCCTGCGGGAGACCAAGGTATATCGCTGTTTCTTTGGAGTAATGATAGAAAGCCAAAAGGGTATGCATGAGTATTGGAAGTCCTTCCAATACAATAAATTGTTTGGGTATGCTGTGTTTCATACGCATACCTTTACCACCTGCTACTATAATGGCATATTCTTTCATTTGACAAATGTAAGGAAAGTATTGGTGAAAAGTGCTGAGGTATATCCCCGTTCACCAATTCACCTGGATACTAAATAATAAGCATAGCATCACCATAAGTGAGAAATCTGAATTTCTCCTTCTTGGCTAGCTCATAAGCTTCCTTGATTAATTCGTAACCTCCAAAAGCGCTGGCCATCATGAGTAGCGTAGACTGGGGAAGGTGAAAATTAGTGATCATCGCATTACAGATCTTAAATTCGTAAGGCGGGAAGATAAACTTATCCGTCCACCCCTCCCTGGGCTTTAGGCGCCCGTTTGCTGATACGGACGACTCAAGTGACCGCAATGCTGTTGTGCCTACAGCGCACACCCTGCGCTTGCCGTCAAGGGCTTTATTTACTGCGTTGACAGTTTGCTCTCCAACCATAAAATTCTCGCTATCCATTTTATGTTTGGTGAGGTCTTCAACATCTACAGGCCTGAAAGTGCCCAGGCCGATATGCAACGTAATAAACTCCATGCCTATACCTTTGATTTCCAGTCTTTTTAACAGCTGGGGTGTGAAGTGCATGCCGGCAGTAGGCGCAGCTACGGCTCCTTTGTTTTTGGCAAATATAGTTTGAAAACGCTCGCGATCATTCTCATCAACTGCACGGTCAATGTATTTTGGTAGCGGGGTTTCTCCGAGGGAATCTATTGTTTTGTAGAGGTCTTCATTATCGCCATCGAATAAAAAACGTATGGTTCGTCCACGGGAAGTCGTATTGTCAATAACTTCAGCTACTACAGATCCTTCTCCAAAGTAAAGCTTATTGCCAACACGTATTTTACGTGCCGGATCAACAAGAACATCCCATAAATGCATCTCAGCATTGAGCTCACGAAGTAGGAATACTTCTATCTTGGCTCCTGTTTTTTCCTTATGCCCATATAAACGGGCTGGAAATACTTTAGTATCATTGGCTACCAGTATATCATCTTCATCAAAGTAGTCCATGATATCTTTGAAAGTCTTCAATTCGATCTTTCCCGTGTCACGATGTACAACCATCAGCCGTGATTCATCACGGTTATCTGCCGGATATAATGCTATTAGCTCGGTGGGTAAATCGTACTTGAATTCTGATAATTTCATAACTTACTTTAATGTTTAAAAAATACCCGTCTTAAAATGGCAGGCAAAGTTAGCAAAATGTTTCCATATTTAATAAATTCAAGTTCATTATAACATATCTATATGCTCTTTTTAAGGCTGGTCATCGAAAGTTTCAGGTTCGCACTCACTGCACTGCGACTAAACCTATTGCGTACAGCACTTTCCCTGTTGGGGGTCACTGTAGGTATATTCTCTATTATCGCTGTGCTGACCATGGTCGATTCGCTGGAGAAAAATATTAAAGACAGCCTGGCTTTTCTTGGGTCAGGGGTTATTTATGTCGATAAATGGCCTTTTACGGCCGATGCCAAAGGAGAATACAGGTGGTGGGATTTTTGGCGGCGGCCTAATCCGAGTTACAGTGAGTTTAAATTGATGGAAGCCAACCTGAACAATGACACGGGTATATCTATTTTTGCCAGTAGAGGGAATTCAATTGCCAAATATGAGAACAACAGTGTTGGAGATGTGGAATTGATTGGTGGCAGCATGCAGTACAAGGAACTGTTTGAACTGGATATCACCGTAGGCAGGTATTTTACCATGACTGAAATGGAAGGGGGGCGAAATGTGGCCATCATTGGGATTAATATCGCTGAAAAACTTTTTCCGGGTAGCCCCAATCCCATCGGAAAGACCTTCAAGATCAGAAATCAGAAGTTTGTTGTGATTGGTGTGTTGAAAAAGGAAGGGGAAAGCTTTATAGGATTTCAAAGTAAAGACGATCATTGCATCATTCCCTATAATGCTTTTCGGAAAATGTACTCCACAGGCACAGGTAGATGGAATGAAACAGGTTCTACGATCGGACTGAAAGGAAAGGAATATGATGTGGGATTGGTTGAATTGGAAAATGAACTTACCGGGTTGCTCCGCAGAATCAGGGGGCTAAAGCCCAAAGAACCGGACAACTTTTCTTTAAACCGGCCCGAAGCAATTAGCAATGTGCTGGATAGTATTTTCGGGACACTGAATATGGCCGGTTGGTTTATTGGCATATTTGCCATGCTCATCGGTGGTTTTGGCATCGCCAATATCATGTTTGTCTCGGTGAAGGAAAGAACAAATCAAATAGGTATTCAGAAATCCCTGGGTGCCAAAAACTATTTTATCCTGTTTCAGTTTCTCTTTGAGGCGGTATTCTTAAGTATTTTTGGAGGTTTGGGAGGGCTTTTCCTGGTCTGGCTGATCACCTTTATTCCCATGGGCGACCTTGAAGTAATCCTTTCCTTTAAAAATGTTGTACTTGGCGTTGGCGTTTCCGGTACCATCGGGATCATCTCAGGAATAGTGCCGGCAGCGTTGGGAGCCCGGCTGGATCCGGTCATGGCGATTAGATCATGACGCGTTTGAAACATTGTTTCTTCAGTCCTCAGCACTGAAGAAACAATGTTATGCTTTCATTTATTCCTTCTTTGGGATGGGTTTTTCTACGTCTTCCCCTTTAATTTTGACTTTAATTTTTCCTTCTATTTCCTCCATTAATTCGGGATTGTCTTCGAGTAGGGATTTCACGGCATCACGTCCTTGTCCCAGTTTGTTGCCATCGTAAGAGAACCATGAACCCGCCTTGTTGATAATGTCCAGTTCTACGCCTATATCAATGAGCTCTCCTACTTTAGATATGCCCCTGCCGTACATGATGTCAAACTCTATCACTTTAAAGGGTGGGGCAACTTTATTTTTCACTACTTTGACACGTGTGCGGTTACCGGTAATGTCATTGGGGCCTTCTTTTATTTGACCAATTCTGCGGATGTCCAGCCTTACGGAAGCATAAAATTTTAAGGCATTTCCACCGGTAGTGGTCTCCGGGTTGCCAAACATTACCCCAATCTTTTCACGGAGCTGGTTTATGAATACACAAGAACAGCCGGTTTTGTTGATGGTTCCGGTCAGTTTACGCAGGGCCTGAGACATTAACCTGGCCTGTAAACCCATTTTGCTATCGCCCATCTCGCCCTCCAGTTCACTTTTGGGAACCAGGGCGGCCACTGAGTCGATTACAATGATATCTATAGCTCCTGAACGGATGAGGTGCTCGGCAATTTCCAGGGCCTGTTCACCGTTGTCGGGCTGAGAAATGAGCAGGTTCTCCGTGTCAATGCCCAGCTTTTCAGCATAGAGTTTGTCGAAGGCGTGTTCAGCATCGATGAAGGCCGCCAAACCTCCTTTCTTCTGGGCCTCGGAAATACAGTGCATGGCAAGGGTGGTCTTACCTGATGATTCCGGCCCGTATATCTCAATGACCCTGCCGCGCGGTATGCCGCCGATGCCCAGGGCGATGTCCAGACCCAGTGATCCGGTAGAAATCGCAGGAACATCCACAACTCTTTCATCGCTAAGCCGCATTACCGTACCTTTGCCAAAAGTTTTCTCCAGTTTATCGATGGTAAGTTGCAGGGCTTTAAGTTTTTCTTTATTATCACTCATTGTTTGATTCTTTTTTGCTTGTTTTACAGGTTGTGAATTTACTACTTAGCTTATCATAACAAAAATAAATTTTAAAATATTTATGTTTTTGATGTGGCAAATATAAAAAATAAAAACTAAATAAATTAGCAAAGACTAATAAAATTAGCTATATACAAAATTAATAAGATTAAAAGTCCGATGAAATTGTTTACACAGGGTTTTTTAAAAAGGAAGGTAAATACTTTGAGTCATATTGGCCTGCTTCTGATTTGCACTTTGATGATATTTGGAACATCATGGGCGCAGTTGCCCAATAAGCCTTTTGAAGATCGTGTGGTATGGGAGGATAAGGACAGTGTGAAGATCAGCTTCAATTTCCGAACCCTGGGATTTACCAAAAATAACGAGTATTTTAATCGTATTGCCGATGGGTATACGTTGTTTGGCACTCAATTTAATCCATATTTTTCCTACCAGCCCATCCCTTCGTTCCGGTTTGATGCGGGATTTTATATGCGTCAGGATTATGGCACCAAAGGTTTACAGGTCTTTGAGCCAACTTTTACTTTTCGGGTTAAGCACGAGGGCTATAACCTGTTGATCGGAAACCTGGACGGAGCCATGAACCACCGGCTGATCGACCCCATGCTCGACTTTGAGCGGGTGCTGACCAACCGGTTGGAGCAGGGTGTGCAATTGTTTAAGGTTACCGATGGCCTGTTTCTGGATTTATGGGTGGATTGGGAGACGATGATTTATCGTGGTGACGCTAAGCAGGAAGAAGTATACGGTGGCTTTTCCATAGCCAAAAAATGGGAGATTGGTTCCGGTTTACTGCTTTCCATTCCTTTGCAGGGTGTTATTTACCATAAAGGAGGTGCCATAGATAATCATCCGGGACCGTTACAAACGATGATAAACCTGGCCGGGGGGCTGCGTATTGAAGAAGGTGATCGTCAGGGTATTACCTGGGGTGGATCTGCATATTATGCCTGGTTTAATGATTTCAGTATAAGCCGTTTGTTGGACTATAAAGACGGCAGAGGCTGGTATTTTAATGTGGAAGCTAACCTGAATAAGGGGCTCAAACTGATGGTGAGTTATTGGGCGGGCAATGAATTTATTTCATTACTGGGCGGGCCCGTTTATGAATCTGTTTCATCCAGTTATAAAAAGCCTTATTTCAGTGTTCCGGAACGAAGCCTCGTTTTTATTCGTTTTTTCCATGACATCACCTTAGGGGATGGTATTGTGTTGAGTTCGCGGTTTGAGCCTTTCTATGATTTTCAAAGAAAGCGCGTTGAGTTTTCACATGGGTTATATCTCAATTTCAGGGGGAGGCTGCCGGTGAAGGGTGGAGAGAGGTAAGGGGAGGTTTTTTATGTCGAAAGAGAAATGACCTTTCTTTAAAATGATCCAAGCGTATAAAATGAAAAACAAAAATATATTCAGGAGTTTGTATTTGGTGGGTGCAATGTCCATACTGGGATTTTTATTGTTCAAAATGGACTTCCTGACTTACATTGTTCGCCAGGGACAGGGACAGTTTTATATCCTCTGGAATGCCCGGCCTATTGAATTGTTAATGGATCAGCCGGAAACGAATGATACCCTGATAGCCAAATTTAAATTGATCGCAGATGTGAAATCCTTTGCCATTGAAGAACTTGGGATGAAAAGCAGCAACAGCTATACTTCCTATTTCGACCAGGGGGGCAAGCCCCTGATGTGGGTGGTAACCGGATGTAAACCCTATGCCTTCGAACCCAAACAGTGGTCTTTTCCCATTGTTGGGGAAGTGCCCTACAAAGGATTCTTTGATCGTGATCTGGCACAAAAAGAATTGGCAACTGTGGAGGCGGAAGGATATGAAAGTGGCCTGCGAACTGCTGCGGGATGGTCCACCCTGGGTTGGTTTGATGATCCGATTCTCAGTGAAATGTTATCGGGGTCTACCGGCGATATCGTGAACCTGATCATCCATGAACTTGCCCATAGTACCGTATTCCTGGAGAGTGACGTGGAGTTTAACGAAAACCTCGCCACGTTTATAGGCGATGTTGGCACCTTACTGTATCTGGAGAAAAAATTCGGCACGAAGCATGATGAATACTCGGGTTACTTAAAGGCTGAAAAGGACTATAAAAGCTATGTAGCCCACATGTTAAGGGGGGCGGATGGCCTTGATAGTTTGTATTTCAGTTTTAAAGAAGAATGGGGGGAGGATAAAAAAAGGAAGCTAAAGGAAGAGTTTATAAAAAAAATTACAAAATTTGTAGATACTTTGTCATTGAATAAAAAGGAAGTCTACGGGACGATTTTTAAAGAAAAATTGCCTAATAATACCTATTTTATGTCAGTGAAAAGGTACAGGACAGACCAGGATGATTTTTATGATACGTTACAAAATTTATATCATGGGAACCTTAAGGCATACATTTTGTATATGAAAGAAAAATTTGAAACAGAGGAATGAAGAAGTTAAAGACAATAGCGGGATTGGCAATTATCACACTGCTCTGCTCTTTTGTAGTGTATGAAATGAATAATTACAGGTTCATTCCAAATAATGTGTTCTTCCCCGGTGAGGTGATTAATTACCGTGTACATTTTGGATTTATAGACGCAGGGGTAGCTGAGATGGTTATTTCTGATGAATTAGAATACATAAATGGCCGAGCTTGCCATAAGATTGATGTGCATGGGAAATCAACAGGTATGTTCGATTTTTTTATGCACCTTGACGACCTTTGGAGTACATATCTGGATACCGCAGCCATCATACCCCACCGGTTTTACCGGATACTGGAAGAAGGCAATTTTAAAAAATATGAAATTGTAGATTATGACCACCTGAACAAAAAGGTCATTGTGAAAAACTACAGTTATAAGCGAAAGTACTGGGTCGGACCCGAGGAGTTTGATATACCCGTCAATGCACACGATATGGTAAGTGGGTACTATTTCACCCGGCTTATTGACTTTGACACCCTGAGCCCCGGTGACATTCTGAACATACCGGGATTTTTGGAGGATAAAGTGTATCATTTACAAGTGAGGTACCTGGGTAAAGAGCGCCTGAAAACAAAAATAGGAACCATGTCTGCCTTGGTGATGTCACCTATCGTGCCGGAAAACACACTATTTGACGGTGAAAATTCCATAAAATTCTGGCTCTCGGATGATGAAAAAAAATTACCCCTCAAAATAAGGGCTGCTATGTTTCTGGGGGCGGTAGAGGTCGATATAACAGATTATAAACCCGGCAGGAATTAAGTTATTGTTAAATTCTTATGACGCTTTTTAATGGAAACACATAATCATTAGCTTTGGGTCTTTCAATGCCTGGTCAAATGACGGATAAAAAATATAAAATACTCGTAGTGGATGATGAAGCTCCCATTCTGGATTTGTTGAGGTATAACCTTGAGCAGGAGGGATATGTGGTGAATACGGCTCTTGACGGTATTACCGCTGTAAAAATGGCGCAAGAAGTTAATCCCGACCTGATTTTACTTGATATCATGATGCCCCAACAGGACGGGGTGGAGACCTGCCGGCAAATCAGGGCCATCCCAAAATTAGCGGATACTTATATATTATTTCTTACGGCCAGGTCTGAGGAATATTCTGAAATAGCGGCATTTGATTCAGGCGCTGATGATTATATCACTAAGCCAATAAAACCCAGGGCGCTGATGAGCAGGTTATCCGCGTTGTTTCGGCGTAACAATGAGAAGAAAATCGAAGAAAGTTTAATAAAAATCGCGGATCTTGAAATAGACAAGGCAAGTTATATTGTTCGCAGAAATGAAATAGAATATCAGTTGCCAAAAAAGGAATTTGAATTATTACGCTTTCTGGCCGAAAATCCAAACAAAATTTATAACAGGGATGACCTGCTGAAGAATATTTGGGGCACGGATGTTTATGTGCTCGCCCGAACTGTGGATGTACACATCCGAAAAATCAGGGAAAAGTTGGGCAGTGATCATATCGTTACCGTAAAAGGGGTAGGGTATAAGTTTGTCATTGATTAATTTTGCTGTATGGCCCTAAACTCACGTTTCGTAGCGCTGGTTCTTTCTTTTGTAATCGCTTCAGCGACCTTGTTGTTTCTTTCTCTTGTGGAGGATATGCCTACCGCCACCCTGATGGTGGCATTTATGGTTTCGTTTATTGTTAGTTTTTTACTCATATTTATTGTTCTTGAAATACTGGTATTTCGGGAGGTAAATAAGATCCATGGCTTGTTAGGGAAATTGAAAAACAAAGATTTTTCCTTTGTTGAATACCAACGATCCGGAAAACTTAATCCTTTGAAAGGGATCAATCGGGAGATATATTCTTATGCGCGCATCAAACAGAAGGAGATTGATGACCTCAGACGTATGGAGGTCTTTCGCAAGGAATTTATTGCCAATGTGTCACATGAATTGAAAACCCCTTTATTTGCCGCGCAGGGTTTTGTACATACTTTGCTTGACGGAGCAATGAACGATGAGAAGGTGCGTGAGAATTTTCTGGAAAAAGCGGCAAAAAGCCTGGATGGACTCGATGTTTTGGTGCAAGACCTGCTGGTGTTATCTCAAATTGAAACGGGAGAAATACGAATGAATTTCGAATATTTTGACCTGCATAAACTGACCCTCGATATATTAGACCAGTTTGAAGAAAAGGCCGAAAAAAAGAACATTACCCTGGTGATGGCACCTGTGAAGTGGGATGTTACAGTTTTTGCCGATTGGCAGCGGATACGACAAGTATTAAACAACCTGATCTCCAATGGAATCAATTATACCAATGAAGGAGGGAGTGTTAAGGTTGAATTGACACAAAGTAAAGGGCGTATTGAAATAAAAGTTAGCGACACGGGTATTGGCATTCCTCCGGGTGAAATTAAACGGATATTTGAGCGATTTTTCCGGGTGGATAAAAGCCGTTCGAGGTCAAGTGGAGGCACTGGCCTGGGACTGGCCATCGTAAAACACATTCTCGAAGGCCACCATACGGCGATCCATGTAGAAAGTAAAGAAGGTAAAGGTACGACCTTCCGGTTTAGCCTTCCCGCTGAAGAAGCCTGAAGTCTCTTGTACTGAAAATAGCAGATGAAAGCTCTTTCCATTTCACCCAAATTCACTTTTTTTATTCAGGTTATCAGCATGCCGCGTCAGAATTAAAACTTCCGGTATTACGTATTCCCCGTCTTTCTTCTTTATTCTTTCTTCATCTTTCTTTACATTGGACCCATGGAAAGACGAGCGTTAATAAAAAATATTGCAGCGGGCATTGTGGCCGGAATGGCTCCTTCTGCTGCCTGGGCGGCAGGGAAGAAGGATGAAATAAATTCAATCACTGAGCTTGGCCGTACTATTCTTTTTCAGGGTGATTCCATCACGGATGCAGGCCGGCAAAGGGATGCCTCCGGCCCAAACCACCGCGAAGGGCTGGGTAGGGGCTATGTTTTTCACCTGGCGGGCATGCTGCTCAAAGATTCCCCACATAAGGAGTTGGAACTATACAACAGGGGTATAAGTGGCAATAAAGTGTTTCAACTCGCGGAAAGGTGGGGTGCCGATTGCCTGGATATTAAGCCTGATGTGTTGAGCATCCTGATTGGCGTAAATGATTTCTGGCATACCTTATCGAATAGCTATAATGGAACGGCAGCGGTTTACGAACGCGATTTCCGCAAGCTCCTGGATAATACAATGGAGAAATTGCCGGAGGTGAAAATAATTATTGGAGAACCGTTTATAGTAAAGGGAGGGACGGCCATTACAGCACAATGGTATCCGGCATTTAAGGATTACCAAGAGGCTTCTTTTAACATTGCCAGGGATTACAACTGCGCATTTGTCCCCTATCAGGCTTATTTCGATCAGGCACTGGAGGAGGCGCCGGCAGCATTTTGGTGCCCAGACGGGGTGCACCCTTCCATTGCCGGGGCCGCACTTATGGCCGAGGCATGGTACAATACATATCGAAAAATATAATAAGGGAGTTGATCTTCGAGAAGTCACAAATCACCTGTTCAGCCATAGGATTTGAGAAAGTATTCCCATTTGAAGAAAAAAAAGGCCACAATAAGTGGCCTTTTTCTGAATGATAAATTTATTGCTATTCCAC
>JAOUKJ010000560.1 GCA_029882675.1 Cyclobacteriaceae bacterium | reverse complement strand
TTGTTGCCAACTGAGACATAGAAATTTAAGGGCTTTTGAAAACGACTGATGGTTCGGTCTGCGGTAAATTCAGCCCTGGGATAAACAATCATGTTGTCCGTATCATATACCCCATATGAGAACCCCCGGTGTTCACCGATAAAATCGGCATGAAAGGTTACCCCTTTGGTAATCAGCAGGTTGGTATGTAGTCCGGCATAATAGGCCCCATGCAATAAAGGGTGATCTGTACCTATGTGCGGGATATTCAGGTTTCGTTGGCTTTGGATAAATTCAGGCATCCGATATGCTTCGTTTTTCAACGGAGCCTGGTAATACCCTCCACCCATCATATCAATGGTCAGGTTGTTATGCAGGGAGAATTTGGTGGTGTCCTGGGCGTTGGAAATAAGAAAGGTATAAAGATATAAGCATGCGAGTAGGGGATATTTAAAGGCCATAGGTTATTTGATTTTCCGGGTTGCGAAATTGCTAATAAGAGACAAGGATAATAGATCCGAAATTATCCCAATGCTTGAAGCAAATATCTATTAAGGACACCCTCATGTATGAATAGGTTGGAAGGGGGGGGAACAAAACGCGTACTATGCACTGGCCTGTACCACCTCAATGCCTCATTTATTTAAAAATACCTGCCACTTTTTCAATTGACTTTCGTTTAGTACCCTGGGAAATTTATTTTGCCCACCAATTTTTCCCATGGACTCCATATAGTCGTAAAATCGTTGTAGTGGTACCGCTTCAACAAAGACCTCTTTCAATGCTGCACTGCGCTCAACTTTGTAGTCATCATTGAGCTGGCATAAATATTCATCCAGCCTGACGCTCAGTATTTGTGCGTCCACCGGATCATCAGTGCCCACCCACCAGTAGTGGGCAAAAAGGGTTTGGTGTGGAATGCCGGCTACGGTGAATTCCTTGATTTCAATATTGAATGTTTCGGCGACCATCTTGATGGCCCGGGTCATATTTTCTACGGACAAATGTTCACCACATAAGCTTAAAAAGTGTTTTGTGCGTCCGGTAATAATAATTTCACAATCATTAACCGAAGTAAACTTTATCACATCACCGATCATATAGCGCCATGCACCGGCACATGAACTCAGCAACAGGGCATAATCAGTATTTTCTTCTACTTCATCAATCATCAGGGTAGGTGCTTCAGGCCTGATGTCGCCATTTTCATCAATATTTGCTTCATTAAAAGGCACAAACTCATAAAACAGTCCGTTGTTGAGAACCATTTTCATGGAGGGATTGTTCGGGGTGGACTGAAAAGCGATAAAACCTTCAGAGGCGAGATAGGTTTCGATATAAAATATGGATTTGCCCAGCAATTTCTCAAAACTCTTCCGGTAGGGATCAAAGGAGACGCCGCCATGCACATAAATCTGTAGGTTTGGCCAGATGTCGTGAATGTTTTTCACCTGATAGTGGTCGATGATCTTCTCCATTAATATTTGTATCCAGGCCGGTACGCCTACAATGATGCCAATGTTCCAATTGATGGCATTGCGCGTAATGTCTTCCAGCTTTTCATCCCACACGCGGTTTTTGGCAATTTGCCTACCCGGCTTATAAAAGTGCTGAAACCAGAATGGCAGGTTGGCCGCCTGGATGCCGCTCAGGTCACCGTCGAAGTAGTGCCCCCTTTTGTGCAGGTGGGTACTTCCTCCGAGCATTAGTATACCCGTTCCAAAAAATCGAGGTGGGAGGTCGTAACGTGACAGGGTGAGTATTTGTCGTAAACTTGTTTTTTGAATGGCTTTACTGATATGCGTGGTGACGGGGATATATTTTGAGGAGGCATCAGATGTTCCCGAACTCAGCGCAAAATATTTTACACGCCCGGGCCAGCTGATATCGCTTTCTCCTTCTCGGCTTCGCCTCCACCAATGCTCATACATTTTATTGTAGTTGTGGACGGGTACGTTTTTCTTAAACTCTTCAAAAAATCTTTTTCCTTCTAGAGTTCTGAATTGGTTTAGAATATCCTTAAACCGGTAGTGTTCACCAAAATCGGTGTGGGCTGCCTGTATAAGTAACTTTTTCAACTCCAGCTTTTGGAGCTCAAAGGGTGATGTATAATGTTGTTCCAGGCTTTCCCTGATCTTAATACCCTTTTGTATTAGCGACCCCAGTATTGGCATTGATCTTATAATTTATTTTACACATCAAATTGTTATACTCCCTAATTCGACGCTTAAAAATAGTCTTTTTTGAAATATAACGAACAGGTATTTTTACATTCCTTTTTTTACGTACTTTACATCTGAAATGGAAAGTATAGCACCAAATTTGAAAAAGTACCAGGGGCAATTGCCCGGACATTGCCGTCTGATTGCCGTGAGTAAGACAAAACCTGTTGAAATGATAGCGGAGGCTTATGCATTGGGCCAGCGTGATTTTGGAGAGAATAAGGTGCAGGAACTCGTTGATAAACAGGCTTTGCTTCCCAACGATATTCAGTGGCATATGATCGGTCACCTGCAGCGCAATAAGGTAAAATTCATTGCCCCGTTTGTTGCGCTGATTCATGCTGTTGATTCCGGGCGGTTGCTCAGTGAAATCAATAAGCAGGCGATCAAAAACGACCGGGTGATTGACTGTCTTTTGCAGGTGCATATTGCAGAAGAAGAATCCAAGTTTGGCTGGTCTGCTGAGTCGCTATTGGAGTTTGTACGTGGAAAAGAGCCGGATAATTACACCCATATCCGGATTAGGGGACTGATGGGTATGGCCACGAATACGGATGATGAATTGCAGGTAAGAAAAGAATTTAAGCGATTGAAATCATTATTTGATGAGTTAAAGAAGATGGGTGATACCGATCGGGTGAGTATGCAGGAGCTTTCTATGGGTATGACCTCTGACTTTAAGATCGCGGTGGAAGAGGGAAGTACCATGGTGCGGATTGGAACAGCCATTTTTGGGGATAGAGTTAGAAAATAATAACCGGAAGGTAGGGGATAAAGAAGTAGAGAAGTAGGGA
>JAOUKJ010000561.1 GCA_029882675.1 Cyclobacteriaceae bacterium | reverse complement strand
TTCATTAATAAATGTGTTTAAACACGTAAAATATGTTTATAAAGTACCAAATATATAATAACAAAGCATATATATTATGCATAGGTTGTATTAAAAGCCGCGCACAGACAACACGAGTTAAGCGAAATGCCAGAGACTATTTCCCTGAGGCACCGCACAAAAGTAATATATTATATGAAATGATCATGTGTCCCTTTCAACTGAAAAATCCACATATGTATGTTTATTCGATTAAACTAAACTTCAAAATACCCGGTGTTGGTCTCCAGGCTTTCAGATTCTTCTTTTAATTGCCGGGCATAGCCATTCATTTTATCTGCAATTTCCGCATTGATAGTTGCTACCCTGGCCAGGTTTTCCACCGAGGCAGAGATGGATGCCGAATTGGACTTCTGTTCGTTCAGGTGATGGCTAATCTGCTCAATGAGTTTGGCTGTTTGCTGAATGGAGGGAGCCACTTTTTTTATCTTTTCACTGGACTCCTGGGCCATCACCATATTTACTTCAGCGACTTTATTGATGTCATCGGCTGATTTCCGGCTATTATCTGCCAGTTTACGCACTTCAATAGCTACGACTGCAAATCCTTTACCAAACTCTCCGGCACGGGAAGCTTCAACGGCGGCATTGAGGGCGAGCATATTTGTTTCGCGTGAAATCTCTCCAATCACTTTGATCTTGTCAAAAATTGTTTGCATGGAGCCTATTGTTCCGCTTACAGATTCACTGGTCTTCACCAGTTCTTCCGCAGAGTCAAGGAATATGGTTTTGCTGGAATCGGCGATGTCTGCATCATCCGCCAGGCTGTTGCTCATTTCCATTACAGTGGCCTGTAATTGTTCACTGGAAACAGCTTGTTCGGCCGCCCCTTTGGCTAATTTTTCCGCATCATTGATGAGGTTCTTGCCCGCATCAATGATGGCCAAACTACTTTCTTTTATTGCTTTGATGACTTTTTGCACCTGCGCACTCATGGTTCTGAAATCATAAGTTAGCAAACCCAGTTCACCCCGGTTGATCACACTGATCTCGCAGGCGAGATCGCCATCCGCTACGCAGCTGGAAAATCCCCTTAATTCTGTTATTTGCTTCGACATTCGACGGCTTGTGAGTAGTATAGGGATTAATAATTGCAACATACTGAGGGATCCGATGGTTGCTGACCGGACAAGAAATTCCTTCACAGTGGGGTGGATAGGCTCACCGTTTATATCGATGATCATCATATAAAAGGCTATAATGAAGGTGAGGGATACACCAACACCTGCAAGGATTACGACTACATTCAAGCGGGTTCGAAAGGTCAGCAGATATTTTTCATTGAGGGGAACATCAGAAGACCATCGTTCAATCAGCGTAAGGATAGACAGCCCAAAAGGTAAGGACATCAATACCAGCATAACAGGGCCCAAAAGACATGAAATCAGGAATTGGTGGTCTGACATGCCAACACCAGAGAGTATTACCGGAGGGCCCAGTATGCCGTAAATAACACTTAAAATAACAAAAAAGAGTGACAAGCGAAAAATGGCGAGCTGGGCTTTTTCCGTTTCACCCGCTTCATATTTATTTTTTACAAATTTGAAAAAGGCCCTGTAAATCCAAAAAATAAAAAAAGCCCAAAATACTGTGTAGAGATAAAATATGGGCTTTTTTAAGATCAGGATCATCATATCAAAAGTGATCCAATCGAGGAAAAGCATGTAGAAAAAATACAACAACGGAGCCGAAAACAGCCCCCCAATTGCCCATATAATAGATTCATTTTCCAACCCTTTATTAAACGACGAATTTGTGTTCATAATTTATGTCTGCTTTTTATTTTTTGAAACGTAATTGCTGTTAGTTTATGGTACTGATCAGAATTTAAATAAACTTTCAAAGTATTCCCTGCTTATTTTCAGGCTTTCCCGGATGGGGCGTGTGGTCTTAAAATCATTTTCGTGAGCCAGTTCTATGACGGCATAGCCTTTAAAATTTACTTTTTGCAGCGCATGTGCCACGCCTGGATAATCCATAACACCCGTTTTCAGGTCTTCGGTCCATTTGCCCAGGCTGTCCTGGTTCCTCAGGTGACAAAAGACCATTTTGTGGCCATAGGTGTTGATGAACTCTACAGGGTCTACCCCGCCGCGTATAAGCCAGTTGAGGTCCGGGCCAAGTGGGGCGTCCGGTATTCTTTTCAATGTTCCTTTCAGGTCGTGCAAGTGGTTTTCTACCTCATAGGTGTGGTTGTGCAGATTAAGAACTATACCATGATCCTTGCATATAACCATAATCTTTTGCAGTAGTTCGGCCTGTGCATCGAGCTGTTCTTCCGTTTTTAATTCTCCGGATGAGCCAACAGACGTGCCCATGGTTTTTCCACCTGTTTTTTCCAGGTTGATGATGATCCTTTCAACGTCATCGAGTATTTCACTATGCTTTTCACGATCCCACATGGATGCACCATAGGAAGTTCCAATAACGGGCATGTTGTGCTCTTCTTTGAGTTCGATAATACGTGCGGTGGTGGCATCGTTTCGAAGTGGATCATGCATTAATTCTACACCACCCAGGCCCGCATATTTTATATCAGCAAAAATCTGGGGAAGTACGGGAGTGATGTCATACTTCGGCAATGAGGCGGCATATACCCAGGGGTGGGCGCCAATGGTGATATCTGTTAATATGGAAGGTCGATTGTTACAGGCATTGAGCATAACGCCAAGTGGCCCGGAAAAAAAAGCCAATCCAAGCCCCCTACCTGAGGATTTCAGGAAGCCTCTTCTTTTAATTACCATACGTTGGGTCTTTTGATAAATCTAAGTTGGGGTTAAACATATAAAAAAACAAAATGAAAAGACACATCATTATGGATAATGTTAGGAAGGAGTGACGAAAATCATAGATGTGTTTAATTGTCGAGGAATACATTTTTCATCACTTCTACTTTTGCCGTATCCTGAACCAGCGAATTGATGGAAAACATCATTACACCACCCGAAGGCCTGGC
>JAOUKJ010000559.1 GCA_029882675.1 Cyclobacteriaceae bacterium | reverse complement strand
AAGCGGTGTTGCTTCCATTGAGGGCATGGAGCTGACTGATCAGGTTGGTCTCCGTGCCGATACCGTGTTCCATGTCCACACATACCCAGTCGTAGCCGGCCTGCCCTACAATTTCTGCATTGATGGCCGACCCGCTGTTGAGCCATGTGCCGTGTATGGCCTCATTGGCCTGGAGTTTTTGTTTGAGCGTGTTCATTGTCGGTCAGGATTTAACACATTAGGAATTCCGTAATTGCGTATAAAGATAGGAGGTTTGAAAAGAAGAAAAAAAATAGAATCGGGAAGAAAAAAGAAAGAAATAGACCTTAAATGCAGGCACACTGGTAATATGTTTGAGGTGTGCTTTGAAAAGAGCCTTGTCCTCAATCATACCCTAAACAAATAAAGTTTCCTGCTAACTATTAGACAACTGGATTCCTGCCTGCGCAGGATCCGACGAATCGGATGACGATCACCTATACTTTACGACACCTATTACAACCCAAGGGTCCATTACTGATATAAAGCCTTCATTCTTATACCGTCACCCAGGGTCAGTAGTCCACACCCTCATTCCCCTTTTTCTCCTTTGATATCCCTTTTAAAATCCTCCGGTTTATCCACATACAAACTCAATACCTTAAACTTCTTCTTTATCCCATACATTCCTACAAGCTCCTTCTCTTGCTTCATTGTAATAATCAAATTATGACTTTCCAGATCCCCCAGTGGTGAAAGGGTCCGTGTTGAGAGGTGCTTCTTTAATTCACGGGATGAAATTTCTATTTGTTCGATTTCTTCTATCGGGATCTCTGTCTCGTTTAAAAAGCCATAACGCAAAACAAGGGTATCGTTGTCTACGACAAGCGGTCGCACGGCCAATGACTTCAGTATGGCCAGAACCTGGATGATCGTATAAATGCTCAGCCCCGTAAATACCCAGGCTGCGGTCGTGCTCCAGCGCATTACCAGCAAGTGCACTACAAAGGTTTCTACAGCAATAAGAAAAACAATTGTGATGTACAACGTTAGCGAACCGCTTTCTTTGTGATAGGTGTATTCGTTTTCCCGTACGGGCCGTGACCTCCAACTGAACAAACCGTAATAGATAATAGCCAATTCCGTTGCAAAAAGCATGGCTGCCTGTTTTGGAAAGACCGCCCGGCAAGTCTGTTTTAACACGGTATAAAAGTCGGTGGACTGTACATTTACAGCTTTATACTTTTTTATTGCTCCACGAACCTGAATAACAATATAAATAAAAACAGCCATTTCCAGGGTCGGCAGGGCCCAGGTTTTAAACAGGGAAAGGTAGGTCTGGCTCTCTTTTGGCAGGAAGTACGATCCCAGTAAAAGACCAGCTATCATTACCGGTATTACGGTCGTTTTGGGGATATTGGATTTTCGAATCAAGAAATAATAAACCAGCGGAACAGACAGTAGCAGGTCTATCGTGATGGCCGGCCCCATAAAGGGTGTTGCATTTAATAGGGAAGAATTCATCAGGAATACCAAAACGCCCAGGAGGGCAAGGGGTGTTCCGAAAATGAGCAGGATTCTGTTGAAATTAAGTGCATGTCTCATACTTTCGATTTAGTATTATTCACAATAAAGATAGTCATTTTGTTGAAATATTTTCTATTTACCCAAGTGGCCAGTTGGATTAAAAAACCGTATATGTATAATAGAATATACATTTAACTAAATTCCGCCTACAATGGACATCAAAAGCCAAATGACCCCTGAAGAGCGCAAGAGTTTACACAAAACCCTGTTTACCCGGCTATCAATGTTTCCGGTTTTTCTCGGCCTGGCGGTTCTGGTGCCGGCCGGCACGTTCAATTACTGGCAGTTGTATGCCTATCTCCTAACTGTGACCATACCCATGTTGTTTGTCCTGTTTTATTTTTTGAAACATGATCCCCAATTTTTGGTCAGGAGGATGAAAACCAAAGAGAAGGAAAAAGCGCAAAGCCTGATACAAATTACCTTTTCCGTCTTTTTCCTTGCCGGGTATATTATCAGCGGGCTGGATCATCGATACGGCTGGTCCGATATTCCTGAAATATATGTATTACTGACGGATTTGATCATTTTTTTGGGGTACCTGATTGTTTTCATCGTGTTTAAACAAAACAGTTTTGCTGCACGCGTAGTAGAAGTGGAAAAAAACCAGGAGCTCATCACGACCGGCCTGTACGGCATCGTCCGCCACCCGATGTATATAGGTGTGCTGCTGATGTTTGTCCCTACACCCCTTGCACTGGGCTCATGGTGGGGGTTGATCCCCATGGCTACGGTTCCTTTTGCCCTGGTCTTCCGGATACTCAATGAAGAAAAGGTATTAAAGCGCGACCTGCCGGGGTATGTGGATTATTGCAATAAGACACGTTACCGTTTGGTACCGGGTGTGTGGTAAGGACACTAATAAACTGATTGGATTGTAATCCCATAAAACAATCACAATTTCTTAGTTTTTGATCAGATGGCGAACGGGCTAAAAAATAAGAAATACCATCACTTGCGGAGTATTTTTCTAAGTGTTTTAAAATGTTTTAAATTTTTGAGACACCCTCAATTTAACTCCAAATATAGCAACTAACTGATCTAGTGGCTGTCCATACAGTCACTGTTTCGCATTATTGCGGCGCCTCCCGAGGCTTCGGGAGGCGCTGCAATAATGCACTAAACGTTGAAATTTATCGGGGAGTGGCCGACTTTATAGACGGACACTAGCTAATATTACACCTGACCAAAAAACCGGGAACAGGTCCGGACTAGTTACGGACTACAATCCTTCGTATAAACTGCTGCTCTTTATGCCTTAATAAAACCATATAAACACCATTATAAAGACTTGTGATATTAATATTTACTTTACCGTACTCCGGTTTGAACAGGCCCAATGATCTACCGGTCAGGTCCAGTAATTCAGCCTCATAGCTGTCCGGACCAATGATCCTTACCATTCGATGGGCGGGGTTTGGATATACCTGAAACAACTCCTTTCCCTGCAAA
>JAOUKJ010000558.1 GCA_029882675.1 Cyclobacteriaceae bacterium | reverse complement strand
CTCCACAATTCTTCAACTCCACATATCCACAAATAGACAACTAGCCAAATAGACAAATCCACAATTCTTCAACTCCACAACTAGCCAACTAGCCAACTAGCCAAATCCACAACTCACCACTAATAATAAGAATCACCACTGTCCCCATGTCCCTGCGCTATCTGCTACAGGGTCAGTTGGCCTATATGAAAAGTCAGGGCTTTAAAATACTGGCTATCTCATCAGACGGCCCGGAGCGTGAGCAAGTGATCAAACATGAAAAAGTGGCCCATCATGTGGTGCCTTTTACCCGGGCCATTACCCCCTGGCAGGATTTAATATGCCTGCTAATGCTTATAAAGCTGTTTAGGAAAACAAAACCGGATATCGTACATACCCATACCCCAAAAGCCGGATTGCTGGGCATGTGGGCAGCATGGTTTACAGGTGTTCCGGTACGAATGCATACCGTGGCTGGCTTGCCCTGGATGGAGACAAAGGGGCTGAAAAGGATCTTGCTCTGGAATATGGAACGACTGACCTGCTTTTTTGCAACAGGTGTATATCCCAACTCCTTTGTGCAAATGAAATTTTTAAAGGAGAATAAAATTGGGCAAAACGGAAAATTGAAGGTAATAGGGCAGGGGAGTTCCAACGGGATTGATGTGGAGAAATTCGCACCTGCAAAAGAACTGCAGGAAGAGGCTATGAAGGCCCGACAGGGATTGGACATAAGTATGGATGACCTGGTTTTTATTTTTATTGGACGGATTGTGAAAGATAAGGGGATTAACGAGTTGGTTTCAGCTTTCAGGAATTTGAGAAAAGAGTATGATAACATCCATTTGATTTTGGTCGGGCCATTTGAGAATGATCTAGACCCGGTTAATGACCAGACGAGCCGGGAAATTGAGGAAAATCCGGGTATTCATGCTGTGGGCTTTCAGGAAGATGTACGTCCCTGGTTGTTGGCCGCTGACGTGCTCACTTTTCCGAGTTATCGGGAAGGCTTTCCCAATGTACCGATGCAGGCCGGTGCCATGGGACTGCCCGCTGTTGTAACAGATATCAATGGCTGTAATGAAATAATAAAACACAACATAAACGGATTGATTGTTCCACCAAAAGACGAGCCGGCACTGAAAGAGGCCATGGAGCTTTTGATAAACGATGATAAACTTCGCCATCGACTTGCATCAAATGCCCGTGAAAGCATAGTCTCCCGCTTCGACCGCAATTTGATCTGGCAAGGACTACTTACGGAATACCAGAACCATTTGTCAAAAAATGAATCCTGAATATGAATGGATCTCAGGATAGGGATGAAAAATATTGCGTCTGATACCGGTGGTGGGGAGGCAGAACTGTAAAGAAGTAATGAGGTAAAGAGCACAACCTAATTAGAATCAACAATTAAACGATTTCCCGATTAAACAACGCCACCCCCATCCTTCCAAATCCACCGCCACCCTTCAACTTGACAACTAGGCAACTAGCCAAATAACCAATTCTTCAATTCCCCAGTTAGCCAATTCCCCAACAATAAATGTCCGAAACCAACATCATCGAATACAAAACCACATGGAAAGATGATTTCCTGAAAGTGATCTGCGCATTTGCCAACAGCGAAGGAGGTACACTTTTTATTGGCATGGATGATCATGGTAAACCTGTTGGTTTAAAAAACGAAAAAAAGCTTCTGGAAGACCTGCCCAATAAGATCAATTCCAAACTGGGAATAGTTGCAGAAGTAAAACCTGAAGCAAAAAAGGGCAATAATGTTATTTCAATAAAGGTGATGCCGTCTTCAGTACCCATATCCTGGCAGGGAAGATATTTTCAGAGAAGTGGGAGTGTCGTGCTGGAACTGAATGGAAAGCAACTCAGCGATTTTCTTCTGAAAAAATCGGGGCTGACATGGGATGCCATAGAAATGGAAGGTGTAGGTACGGAAGGCCTCGACACCGACACCATTGATAAATTTAAAGTGCTCGCCACTGACCGGCTTCCACTAATTTCTGCTGAACGAAGTTTGTCTTCGCTTTTAGATAAATTAAATTTAAGAAAAGACGGTCAATTGAAAAGGGCCGCTGTTTTACTCTTTGGAAAAAATGTACCTCGTACCTTTCCTCAGGCCCATTTGAAAATAGGTCGCTTCCTTTCCGAAACTGAAATAATAGGGAGTGATATTATTGAAGGGAACCTTTTTCAGCAACTGGAAGGGGCCTTTGAAGTCCTTCGCAAAAAATACCTGATCAACAGATTTAAGATGGAGGGGATCCACCGTAGGGAATTGCCGGATTTCCCATTAGAAGCTCTGCGGGAAGCGCTGATCAATGCCTTGATCCATCGGGATTATAATTCTACGGCGGCTACTCAAATTCGGGTTTATAGTAACAAAATAGTGATAATGAATGATGGAAGGTTGCCTGACGAACTAACGCTCGAGGATTTGAAAAAAAGCCATTTGTCCATTCCACGTAATTACTTGTTATGCGATATATTTTACAAAGCTGGCATGATTGAAAGCTGGGGGAGTGGTACACTAAAAATCATCAGACTTTGTGAAGAGGATGGTTTGCCCCAGCCTGAATTCTGGCAAAGTGGAGGGGGGTTTGGAATTGATTTTAAATCAAAAATTATAAATGACGAATTAAATGACGAATTAAATGACGAATTAAATGACGAATTAAATAAGGGTCAAAAGGTTGTTGTTATGTGTATTCAACAAAATCCAGGGATCAAAGCAAAGACAATCTCAGAAAAAGCAGAAATACCTTTTGGTACGGTTGACCGCCACATTCGTGTGCTTTTAAAAAGAAATTTAATCGAACGAAGGGGTAGTAAAAAAACAGGGGGATATTATGTTCTCTAAATTACCGGAACCTGAATTTGATGAAGGAACCAAAACCCACCCCTCCTTTGCGCCTCAGCGCCTCCTGCTGACTCGGGAGCGAGAACCCTTTCCTTCTCTTTGCGCATTTGCGCCTCCCGAAGCCTCGGGAGCGAGAATCCATCCTCCT
>JAOUKJ010000074.1 GCA_029882675.1 Cyclobacteriaceae bacterium | reverse complement strand
GGCACCACAAAAAATCATGTATCTGGCAGATGATTATTTAATCAAAACCGGCGTGAGAGACAAATCAGAAGTAACTTTTGCAGCTCCTGGTGGGGTCATTTTTGGTGTGAAAGATTTTGCCGATACACTGACGGGGATTATCGATCGGAAAAAAATAAACACACGTTTTGGGTACGGTCTGGAACGAATTGACGGTGAGAATAAAAAAGCTTATTTCAGGTTACTTACAGATACAGCTACCGAGCCTGATGCTAATAAGGGAGAAGTGAAGACCGATGATGGGTTGGTAGAGGTGAGTTTTGACATGCTTCACCTGGCCCCTCCGCAGTCCGCCCCTGATTTTTTAAGAAATTCAAAGCTGGCTATTCAGGATGGCCCGGGCAAGGGTTGGGTGGATGTGGATATCAATACCCTTCAGCACAATACATTTAAAAATGTATTTTCTCTTGGGGATGTGGCCCACTTGCCTACGGCTAAAACAGGAGCAGCTGTGCGTAAACAGGCACCTGTTGTGGTGGATAATATTCTGGAGTTATTGAGGTCCGAAAAGATATCAGACCATCAGTATGAAGGATATTCTTCTTGTCCGTTAGTGACTGGATACGGAAAAATGGTATTGGCTGAGTTCAAGTATAACAACGTTCGGGATAGTGATCCGCTACTTTCCAAATTTATGGATACTTCCAAAGAAAGCTGGTTCCTGTGGATTTTGAAAAAATACGGTTTGCCCTATTTGTACTGGAATAAAATGTTGAGAGGCAAAATGTAATAATATATTGTTTTTTGGAGAGGCAGGCGACAGCGTCTTTTTTAACCGATAAGTGTTTTATATAAGTGTTTGTAAATGCTTTTGTGGTTTGTCGTAATGAGGAAGTAAATTGCCCTTGCAGGCACCTGCATGGGCATTACTTTTTTTCTTCTGTGATGTTTGATTCCTTTTGATTTTGGCATGTTTGCGGAGTTCATGTGTGTGTGATCATTGACGGAATAAACAACCTGAAAAAAAAATATACATTGGTTGAAAAAAACAGTACCAAAGTAATTGGCAAATTCAAACTCCGTGTATAACTTTGCACTCCCTTTTAGAGAAGAGGAAATAAAATTCAAATGGTGGTTGTAGCTCAGTTGGTTAGAGCGCTAGATTGTGGTTCTAGAGGTCGCCGGTTCGAGACCGGTCTTCCACCCCCAATAAAAAAACCCGCCAAAAGCGGGTTTTTTTATTTTCCAAAGATTAATTTCAATCCTTATCCTTTGAGTTTAAGTCGCAGTAAATACATATCGGCGGTAATGTACAGGTATTTTTCACCGGTATCAAGCGTGCAATTGGCCGTAGCCTGACCGGTCTTCAACTTCCCAATCACCTTTCCTTCTGCATTAAAGACAATGACTCCCCCCGGGCCCGTGGCCCAAACATTCCCCTTGCTGTCTACTACCATGCCATCAGGGGCGCCTTTTTCCTTCCCCATCAGTGACGTGGCATCATAAAAGATGCGGCCATTCACGGCATTGCCATTTTCGTCCAGGTCGAACGCCGAATACCAAGCCTTGGGGCCGTCAGAATTGGCAACATAGAGGATCTTGCCATCGGGTGAGAAAGCAATGCCATTGGGACGGGTCAGCGTATCGGTTTGCAAATGGATCTGTCCTTCCGTATCAAGGCGGTAGACTCCCTGGAAAGGAATTTCTTTCGCGGGGTCATCTACATTTCCTTCCAGCCCATATGGTGGATCCGTGAAAAACAAATCACCATTGGGATGATATACAGCGTCATTGGGGCTATTGAGGCGTTTGCCTTCGTAGTTGTCTATTAACGTGCTGTAGTTGGGTGCCGGATTATAAAGCGGGGCATCCATAAGTGCGATCCTTCGGTCACCATGCTGACATAAAAGCAGTGCTCCCGATGGGGTAATGAGCAGGCCGTTGGAACCGGGCTCTCCTTTTCGTTCACTTTGCCCGGTATATCCGGAAGGTTTCAGGTATAAGCTCAGGCTATCCTCCTCACTCCACTTGTAAATGCTGTTGGGGGGTATATCTGAAAACAACAGGTAGTTGCCCTCTTCTACCCATACAGGCCCTTCAGACCATTCAAAACCTTCGGCCAACAGTTCCATCCCGGCGCCCTTATCCACCAGCGTTTCAAAAGCAGGATCAATAAACTCGATAGAGCCAATGTGCTGTATTTCAGAAGTCGTTGAATCAGCTTCTGCGACAGTTTTATTTTCTTCATTTTTTTTGCCATCCGAACAGCCTATAGAAAAAAGGACAAGCGCAGGTACGACATAAGTAAATATCTTTTTCATAATATCTTTTTTGTGTGTGAAGTGCAAGTTAAAAAATTATAATAAAAAGAATTCCTGATTTACTGGGGGAAAATAGTTGATAAAAATAAAAAGGTATGCCGAGAGGATATTTTATTAATCACAACCCTTCCACTGCCTCTTTCCCAACGATCACTTCACCCCAATTTCCCATGAGGGAATCCCTGACAAATTCAATAGAACCAGGCATAGCCTGATTGCTGAAGTTCACAGGCACTTCACTATCAAGCATCATTAACGAAGAGTCGTTGATGATGCCCAATTCAAAAGTCCGGCCATTTTTAGCTTCCCTCCATATAAGCTTGTCATTCTCCAGCATAATATCCACTTCCCCGTTATCAGTGGTGTAGTTTCCGGTGAAGAGCGATTCTACTTCGCTTTCTTCTAAATCAATAAATACATATTTGGACGGAAGTTCAGGCAGGGGTATATAGGTTGGGTTGGGCTGGGGTGCGTTTGTCTTCGCTTCTTTTAAGAGCTGTATTAGCATGGCCACTTCATTGTAGGGAATGCGTTTACTGGTGTATGTATCAGTGCGATGTACGAAGACCATTTCTGTTTCGGGATCAATAGCGATTACATGTCCCCCATGGCCTTTGGCAGCGAACATGCTGTTTTCATTGCCGGGATTTGACACCCACCACAGGTAGCCATAACCGGCACTCAACCCATCCTTATTACCGGTGTCTGAGTAAGACCGGATACTTTCATTCACATGTTCATCGGGAACGATCATGTCCTCATCCCAATCTCCTTTATTGAGGTATAGCAATCCAAATCTGGCCATATCACGGGCTGACATTCTGAAAGGATAGGCCGGATATTTAGAATGTTCTGCTTCCAGGTGGTAATACCCATCAGCTGCTTCAAAGTCCTGCATGCCTAAAGGGTCTGCAATATTTTCTTCGAAGTCTTCGAAAACAGGGGTCATAGTAAACTCTTCCATGATAGTACATAGCGTATTGAAATCCCAGTTGTTGTAATACCAAAATTCATCAGCATCATAAGTGCCGCGTTCTGGCCGGGAGGCTTTCATGGCATCGGTCTCATAGGCTGCCGGGTGAAAAACCCCGGAACGTGCTTTTAACAGATCGCCAATGGTTGCTTTTTTTTCGTTGTTGGTCAGGTTATGTGTATCCTCAATACCCAGTTGGTCGAGTGTATAGTCCAGCTCAATGAGTCCCTGGGCTATGTGTATACCGTATAAAGCACTCAGGAAGCTTTTTCGTATAGAATGACACATATACTTGCGCTGATAGTCTCCCCAGGCTACAACTACTTTTCCTTTTTCAATAACCATAAAAGAGGCCGAGCCCATCTCATCGTACCGGGCCCGGGCATTTTTTATTCCTTCAGCTGACCAACCAGCCTGGATCGGGTCTTCATACATCAGCCAGTGTTCTTCAGGAAACAACACCGGATTGTCCCCCGTTTCTGTGTTACAGGAAGTGAAAAATCCTAAAAAGAAAAGCAAGGCAAACATGCTCTTCCGGATTTTATTGGTATTATAACCCATTTCAGTATTCTTTTATTTTATGGTAAATTTTCATATCTCGTTGTGTCTTATTGCTTTTTGGTTTTACTGCGAAACCCAAATCATAAATTGCTTACATCTCATTTTCTGAACGTTCGAGGAACTCAATTACTTTTTCAAAGTAACGTTCTCCCCCAATAGCCCAAACATTTAAATGGTTGCCCTCCGGATAACTGATAAATTCTTTTTCCGGATAGGCCAGATTTTCAAAGATTTGTTTTCCGTATTTATACTTTATCCTCCCGTCTTTTTCACCATGCACCAGGAGTACAGGCTGCGTTATTTCTTTTGCAGACTGAGCTGGTCTGATGCTGTCAGCATTAAAGTGGCCAATGGATTCAGCCCGCCAGATGAAGTAGTCGGTCACTTTCGGGATGTTGAAACCAAGGTGGTAGCGGGTGTAATCATAAACAATATTACGAAAATCGGCAAAGGTACTTTCTATTATGCCAAATTTAAGCCTTTTATCCAGTGCCAGTGCCTGCAGAGCCACAGCACCTCCCAGTGATTGTCCCCAGACACCCAGGTTATTGCTTACACCTGCTGTTTGATAAAGGACGTCCACAAGTGCTTTTATATCTTTTTTTTCGTGATACCCAAAAGTGCAGTACAGGCCTTCACTCTCTCCGTGCCCACGCAGGTCGATGATCACGCTATTGAAGCCTTCATCAGCCAACCGCTTGCAAACAGGCAGAAAATGTTCTTTATATGCCCTGATGCCATGCACGAGGATCACAGTCCCTTTTTGTTCTGTAGTGTTGGCTTTTATCAATATTGCAGATAGTTGTAGCCCATCATGGCTGATAATCTTCAGGTTTTCGGAGACCAACCCGAGGTATTCTGGTGTAGTCTGTTGGTGATGCGATGGGCGTATATATGAAAATACCCCACCATTGATCTGTATGATCATGCGTGGGCCATAATAATTGATGGTGAGAAACACTGTTATCAGTAAAAAAGTCAGGCCTGATAGTGCTTTGTTTTTTTTTGTCATTGATGAAAAATTTCACAATCGAGTAAATTATTGCAGGAGTTCCCTACTTCCATATTTGTCTACTTCTCTATTTCTTTACCTCCCTACGTCTTTACCTCTTTTCTTCCATACCCCACCCTCACATGCTCAAGTCTTTTCCTTATCCGGCCTCTCATCAAATCGCGCAAAAGCGGGACTAAAAGCTCATGCTTCAAATCTTTACCGCTACCACCCAATGCCATAATCCTCACCGTGATTACTGGATCCGCCCCACATACTGCCATTTTTCCAGTCAAAGAAAATGGCGTTGATGGGGCCTGAAGTACGCCGTTGGTAATCGAGTGTATAGCCCATTTTGCTCAGTTCAGCCCTGGTCCAGTCGGGCATATTTTCATTGAGGGTGAGCTTACCCGGAATGATACCGTGGTCATCGAAGGAGTTTCGCAACTGATAGCTTATGATGTTAGGCGCCTCTACGGCCTGCTGTACATTCATATCAAACTCCACCATATTGAGGAAGAACTGCAAAAGGTTTTGGTCTTGTGTGTCGCCTCCTTGCACGGCAAAGGAAAGAAAGGGTTTCCCATCCTTTATAGCCATGCTTGGAGTGAGTGTGGCCCGGGGGCGTTTGCCTGGTTCCAGTACGTTGAAGGGATTTTGGTTTTTGTCGAGCACAAAACTCTGCATCCGTTGACTCATACCCACTCCTGTATTACCGGCAATACAGCCGGGCACCCAGCCACCACTGGGGGTGACCGATACAATCCAGCCTTCTTCATCCGCAGTTTGTATAGAGGTTGTGCCCGCCATAAAGGCTTCATCGTACGACATGTTGAGTGGCCCGCTGGGCAGGGAAGTATTGGTGCCTGAGGTTTGGTTAGACCATTTATCCAGAATATCCTTGTAGGGATTTACACCACCCTGAAAGGGGTAAGGGTCTCCCGGGGCTATATCAGGATCATTTCTTTCCCAGTTGATCTGACGTATGCGTTGTTTGGCATATTCCTTGGATAGCAGGCCTTTCATAGGTTCTTCCGGTGGAAAGTAAGGATCACCATAATAGAAGTCACGATCGGCAAAGGACATGCTCATGGCCTGGTACAGCGTATGGACATACCTGGAAGAATTGTATCCCATAGACTTCAGGTCAATGTCTTCCAGCAGGTTGAGTGCCTGGAGCATGACAGGCCCCTGTACCCAGGAGGTGAGCTTGTAAACTTCAATACCTTTGTAGGTAGTCATGTCAGGCTCTTCAATGTAGACCTTCCAGTTGGCCAGGTCCTTTAGGGTGATCAGGCCGCCTTGCTCTTGCGAACCTCTTACAAATTCTTTGGCGATATCTCCTTTGTAGAAACGTTCGTAGGCAGCGTAGATGGCCTCTTTTCTCGACTTACCCTTCTTTAAAGCTTTTTCTTCAGCCTCCACCAGTTTTTGCAGGGTAGCGAGCAGGTCGGTTTGTTTAAATATTTCACCGGCATTTGGGGCTTCGCGTTCTTCCCCTTCATGGGTGAGGAACACTTTTTTGGAATAGGGCCATTCCCTGATGCGCTCTTTGTGTCGCTCAATGCTGTTGGCCGTTTGGGCTTCTATGGGATAGCCCTCGGCCATTTGCATGGCCGGAGCCAATACTTGCTTCAGGCTCATGGTGCCGTATTCGGCCAGCATGGTGAGGAGCCCGCCCGGAGTACCGGGTGTTACCGCGGCCAGTGGCCCGTAGGCGGGAGGATACTCCATGCCTTTTTCTTTATAAAATTCCGGGGTAGCTCCGGTAGGGGCCACACCGAGGGCATTGATGCCAATCACCTTTTTTGTATGCGGATTATAAATCAAGGCCTGTGTTTCACCGCCCCAGCTCAACACATCCCACATGGTGGCGGTAGCTGCCAGCATGGCACAGGCCGCATCTACCGCATTGCCATCCTGATTGAAAATCATGGCACCGGCAGAAGCTCCCAGGGGCTTGCCGGTGATAGCCATCCAGTGTTTAGCATGGAGTACAGGTTTTTGGGTTTGTTGGGCAAGCAGGGTTGAAATAACAAACGGCACCATGATCAGGCACAGGGAAATTGCGGTAAAAGTCTTCTTCATGATTGATAATGTTGATTAATGGACACTAATGTAAGCAAAATGAAGGAAACAGGTTTTACAGAGATATTTTTATTTCATAAATGACAGACATAATGGGAGGTTATTGTTGAACGTTTTATAAAAGCATCATACATTTTGTGCTGTTTATAAAGTGTTGTATTTCAAAAAATATGATCGGTTTTTGTTTTTGAACGCAAAATATATTGACAGCTTCTGCCATTTGGTTTAAGTTAAATTCAAAACAATTTATATGACCAAATAGAACTAAATTTACACTGTTCTTTTTAGGAACGTGTTGTGTGTTTAGGATATCCTATATTGGTACATAAGGCGTTTAGGTTACATCTGGATCGAAGTAAGAATTAATATAAATAATATCAAAGCCATGTATCAAAAAATCAAAAACATAGACATATCGCTCAAAACACTCCTTCAGGGAGTTGATAAGATGGCCTTACTTTGCACGACAGACCTTCAAGGCCGCATTATTGATATCAATGAAAATTTCGTAGATGCTACCTTATTTGACAGAAAGGAACTTGAGGGAAACACACACCGTATAGTCAATTCTGGCTTTCATAAAAAAGCCTTCTTTCAAAATATGTGGAAAACCATACAGGCAGGTGAAATCTGGAGGGGGCAAATAAAAAATAAAAAGAAAAGCGGTGAATTTTTTTGGATCGATTCGATGATATTACCGATAAAAAATGAGCAAGGGACAATCAGCCAATATGTGGGGATTTGTTTCGATATCACAGAAAGAAAAATGTATGAAGAGCAGTTGGTGCTCATCAATAAAAAAATGTCACAAATGATCTTTATACAGGAAAACTTTCTTTTTAACCTCTCTCATGAAATACGCGGACCCCTCACCTCTCTTTCCGGTATACTCAATCATTTTGATCATGGCTATATTTCAGAAGAAGAATTGATTGAATCAGGATCAAAATTGAGAAAAGATGTGGATTTCTCGATAGAGTTGCTCACACACATGGTCAACTGGTCTAATCTGAGGTCTTTTGATGAGGTGAAAAATGAGTTTTATGAAGAAATTTCAATAGAAGAGATTGTTGAGGAGGTCATTATGTACCTGAAGATTGAGACAATATTAGCAGATCAGAAACTTCAAATTGAAATTAGTGAAAATTTGATTTTTGGAAAGAATATTGTGTTTATATACATCATTCTTTATGATTTTTTCCACCGGATATCTCAACATGTTGGAACCATAGCAAAGGCGTCTATAGAGATGCATATCCAAAATAATTTCCTGTCTGTCAATTTGGTTTGTCTGACAACTGGTCAGGTCTCATTTATAGCAGAAGAGAATCTGTTACAATATAAGCGTGATTTGTTTATAAAGAATTTTATTGAAAAGAAAGGAGGGAAAGTGGAGTTGAAAAATCAGGAGGTGAGCAGGATAGAAATATGCTACGATATTCCACATATCCATTCCTGACTGCCTTTGGTTCCCTGTTAATAGTTATAGTATAGGTTGCTCTTTCTGCCTAAATAATTGGCTTCATTTTGCAGAATGGATATGTGATTAAAGCCCAATTCATTCGTAAATGGGCCAGTGTTTATGGTGCCCTTGTATGATAATGTCCTATCTATTAACTTGGGGCAATATGAATTCAACATGACTACCATGAAGAGACGCGATTTTATAAACCTGGCCGGTACGGCCACGCTGGCCGGGGCTACCGGTATGCATACGGGTATGGAACTGAAGGCATCACCCCTGATGTTTGGACAGATAAACCCGGCCAAACTTCCCCGGTGGAGGGGTTTTAACCTCCTGGAAAAATTTACCGACCGCCTGAATGCCCCTTATGTAGAGAACGATTTTATTTTAATGAAAAAATGGGGCTTTGACTTCGTGCGCCTGCCTATGTCGTACCACTGTTGGGCCAAACCTGACGACTGGGACAACTATGATGAAAATGTGATCAAACACATCGATGAAGCCATAAAATTCGGACAAAAGCACAAGATACATGTCAATCTGAACATGCACCGCATTCAGGGCTATTGTGTTAATCCGCCGGAAGAGCCCAAAGTGCTGTGGGAGGACGAAGAGGCCCAGAAGGCAGCTGTCAGGCAGTGGGCATATTTTGCAAAGCGTTACAAAGGCATTCCCAATGATGAACTCAGCTTCGATCTGATTAATGAGCCGGCCAGGATTGCCGAGGAAGTTTATCTCAATACGATCAACCAAATTATTGACGGCATCAGAAATGAGGATCCCGACCGACTGATTATAGTGGATGGCCTGCAGTGGGGCCGTGAGCCGGTTCATGGACTGGCCGGTAAAAATGTAGGGCAGAGCACCCGGGGTTACGATCCTTTCACCATTAGTCATTACAAGGCCACCTGGGTCAATCGCACCGAATGGGACATTCCCGAATGGCCTGCTCCGGACGGTGAGAACCCACCCTGGGACAAAGACCGGTTATATAAAGAGCGTATCAAACCCTGGAAGGCCCTGGAAGCCAAAGGCGTGGGTGTACATGTTGGTGAATGGGGTGCTTTTAAGTTTACTCCACACGATGTGGCCCTGGCCTGGATGGAAGACCAGCTAAAACTCTGGCAGGAAGCGGGCTGGGGATGGGCTTTGTGGAACTTCAGGGGTTCTTTTGGCATCCTCAACAGCGAGCGCAGTGATGTAGACTACGAGGATTTCCAAGGGATGAAACTGGATCGGAAAATGCTGGAGTTGTTACGAAAGTACTAATCCTGCTTTCTCTTGTAAGGCATTGTTGGATTTTGTTGGTGAAGAACGCCAATCCCGCCCCGGGAGGAGTTTGTATATCGCAAATTGACAAAGTAGTAGGGCTAATAAACGGTCAAACCTATTAAAAATCAGGGTATATCCATGTATTTATGCACCTGTAAGGATACCCTCCAGCGGGGATTTGATTTCACGAAGTCGATGATGAGGGGAAGCATTTTTTTCGAATTACCCCACTCCGGTTGAAGGTACAATTTGCAATCTTTTCGCATTGTGTTTGCCACTTGTACTGCCCAGGAAATATCCGAGGAATGATAAATCACAATTTTTAATTCATCCGTCATTTCAAAGATTTCAGGCAGGGGGGGCTTAAATTTTTTCGGTGAGAAGGTGATCCAGTCCCATTGGCCGGAAAGCGGATGAACACCGGAAGTCTCCAGGTGAACCTGAAGGCCTTTTCCTTTTAAAGCTTTCGTCAGGGGACCAAGGTCATACATTAATGGTTCTCCCCCGGTAACGATCACCAGATTGGAAGCGTTTTGCGCCACCTGATGGGCTATTTCTTCCACAGGAATCAGGGAAAAGTCTTCCGCTTTCCAGGAGTCTTTCACATCGCACCAGTGACAGCCGACATCGCATCCGCCCAGGCGGATAAAGGAAGCCGCTTTGCCTTGGTGAAATCCTTCCCCCTGAAGGGAATAAAAAATTTCCATGACGGGAAGGGCCATGCTGGCATTCATAACTTATTATTTCCTTCAGTACGTACTTTGGAAGCATGAAGGGTATTGAGCAACAATGAAGCGATAGTCATTGGGCCTACGCCGCCAGGTACAGGAGTGATAAAAGATGCTTTTTTGGCTACCTCATCAAAATTCACGTCACCCGCCAGGCGGTACCCTCTTTTTTTGGTGGCATCCTCCACCCTGTTTATTCCTACATCAACAACAACAACACCTTCTTTTACCATATCAGCAGTAATGAGGTTTGGTTTACCTACCGCCACACAAAGTATATCAGCTTGTCGGGTAAAATAACCCAGGTCGTGTGTGTCAATATGACACTGGGTGACGGTGGCTTGCCCTTCATGTGCGAGCAAGAGGCCCATGGGCGCCCCGACCACCCGGCTGTGCCCCACCACGACAGCGTGTTTGCCTTTAGTGGGTATTTTATACCTGCGGAGGAGTTCCATGACCCCGTAAGGGGTGGCGGGCAATAATCCGTGATGCGGGGAAATGATGCGGCCGTAGTTTTGATTGGTGAACCCGTCAACATCTTTTTCAGGGGCAATGGTTTCGATGACCTTCTCTTCGGAGATATGTGCAGGCAGGGGAAGTTGAACAATGAACCCGTCAATGTCTTCATCTTCGTTGAAACGTACGATTTCTTTTAACAGTTTTTCTTCAGCCATGGTGGAAGAAAACTTCATCAGAGTAGACTCGAAGCCCACCCTTTTGCATGCTTTCACCTTGTTATCAACATAAGTCAGGCTGGGGCCATCGTCACCTACCAGGATGGCTGCCAGGTGTGGGGCTCTTCCGCCTCTGCTTAATAACTGCTGTACTTCAAGGCTTATTTCATTTTCAATGTCACTGGCAATTTTTTTGCCGTCCAAAATGGTCATTTTTTTCATTTTGCTTAATCTAATTTTAACACTGCCATGAAAGCTTCCTGGGGCACTTCTACATTTCCAACCTGCCTCATTCTTTTCTTGCCTTTTTTCTGTTTTTCGAGTAGCTTTCTTTTTCGGGTAATATCGCCGCCATAACATTTCGCCAATACATTTTTGCGCATAGCCTTTACCGATTCGCGGGCAATGATTTTCGTCCCAATGGCGGCCTGAATGGCAATTTCAAACATTTGCCGTGGGATCAGTTCACGTAGCTTACCACATAGTTTTTTACCCCAATCATAGGCTTTGTCGCGATGTACAATGGCCGAAAGTGCATCCACTTTGTCTCCATTGAGCATAATATCCAGTTTCACCATGGTTGACTGCCTGAAGCCAATGAGTTCATAGTCCAGGGAAGCATAACCCCGGGAGATGGTTTTTAGTTTATCAAAGAAATCAAAGACAATTTCTGACAAGGGCAATTCAAAACTGAGCTCCACACGGTCGGAGGTGAGGTATACCTGATTTTTGATAATACCCCTTTTGTCGATACACAAGCTGATAACAGGCCCAACGAAGTCTGATTTGGTGATGATTTGTGCCCGGATAAATGGCTCTTCAATATGTGAAATGGTATTTGGTTCAGGCATTTCAGAAGGGGCATTGATGTCCATTTTAGACCCATCGGTGTTGACGGCGTGA
>JAOUKJ010000557.1 GCA_029882675.1 Cyclobacteriaceae bacterium | reverse complement strand
AAACAAGCCCCCGGTCAATATTCCATTGAGTACAGCCATACGTATTCCATTTAAAATTTAAAAAAAGACGATAGATAAAAAAAGAAGCGGCGTCTCCCCGTCTTCCGATTTCGGGAGCGTGAAAGAGTGAAGGTCACGATCCTTTCATGGGTACAAAATTAGCGGACAATACAATGCAACGGAATTGCAAAGATTCAGGCCCTGTTACAATCAGGGCAAATACCTTGCATATTTACTTCTACCTTTTTGATGGTGTAGACGGCATCGCTAGTGGGATGGATGGAATAATCGAAATCAGGGGTACAGGTCACTTTTCCACATTTCAGACAGTGAAAATGAGGATGCCGGTCATGGTGAATACCGGGGACACATTCCGATGAACAAAGGGCGTAGATTTGTTTGTTTCCAGCGGTTTCAATAATATGGGCCAGTCCTTTTTTTACGAACGTCTGCAGGGTGCGATAAATCGTAATCCGGTCTGCGGGATACAGGAATTCTTCTATTTCAGCAAGTGACAGGTTCCGGTCTTGCACCAGCAATTGCTCCAGCACGAGCATCCGCATGGGGGTGGGCTTGATCAGGTGCTTTTCCAGCGTTTTGATGATGGATAAATACATAAGCGGAAAAGATATACAAAAATAGTAAGAAAAGGGGCAATACGAATCCTTTCAATAGCGGCTTCAAACAAGGGTTATTGATCTCATTACCTTAAAAATCCGTATCAGCCTCCGCAAGTTTTATTTCTTTGATCCAGATATTCCTGTACAACACCTCATGCCCTTCGGCCTGAAGCTTTATTCCGCCCGGTGTATCGGTAATTCCTTTGCCACCATCATTACCACCGTCCAGGCCTGAATACTGGCCACCCCATACCTGGGTGATGGACTGGTTCTTATGCACTTTCTGCCCGTTGAAGTACAAAGTGACCATGGCTTTTTCCGTTTTTTTACCATCTGTAAAACGTGCCGCACGAAATGTCAGGTCATATGCGTTCCATTTACCCAACCCGTTATATGCATAATATGGCGATTCGGTTTCATTGATGACCGCAGCTAATCCGTGTTTGGTAGAATCACCGTCCAGCACCTGAATCTCATACCTGTTTTGCAGATAAACCCCGCTGTTTCCTCCCGGGTTGGCGATGAGGAATTCCACATGCAGGCGGAAGTCCCGGTATTTACTTTTGGTGACAATATCAGCACTCCCGTATTTTCCGCCGGCTGCTGCCGGATCATTGCTGCTGATTACCTTTCCCTTGCTGACCGGATCATTGAGTAGTTCCCATTTGATGGGAAGTTCGGCGGCTAGACGGGGACCATCCCAATACGTCCACTTTTCATCCAGCATTTTACGTGTGCCATCAAAAAGTATTTCGGCCCCTTTGATGGGCTTTACGCCTACACCGACCTGTGCAGCTACCTGCCCGCCAAGAGAAAAAATGAGGAGAAACAAAATATTGGTTTTCATTGTGCTTGTGAAACGTGTGTTTAAAAAGGCCATCGTGATGTCAGATTATTGTTGCTGGAAATATTTCCGGTTGGTTCCTTCTGATAAAAAAAAACACAACTGACCAAAGATAAGTTTTCGTTTGATTGTTTAAAAATCCCCAATCAATAAAATATTTTTGTAAGCCCTGTTTCAAAAGACATTTCGGCCAGGGATAAAAGGATGCTATTGTTCGGGGACTTTCTTCTTCCTAAATCAAACCCCTCGCTTTCAATTCCAGGTACTTATTAATTGTATTTACGGTGAGGTCTTCCGGACGGGTAAGCAGTGCATGGATACCGTACGGTGCCAGGGCTTTCACGATGAGCTTTTTCTCATAAGCAAACTTCTCAGCCACGGCTTTGTGGTATACCTGCCTCAGGTTATCAGCCTTGCCTTTGATAAGCTCGTCGAGCTCGGTGTTTTCAAAAAAGATGGTCACCAGCAGGTGGTTGCGTGACAGGTGCAACAGGTAGGGTAACTGCCGTTCCATGGAGGCCATCGACTCAAAATTGGTGAAGAGCAGCAACAGGCTACGTTGGCGTACATGCCCTTTTACCTGGCTGTACAAGCGGCTGAAATCAGTTTCCCGGTATGCGGTCTTCTGATTGTACAAGGCTTCCTGGATGTGATACATCTGGTTATTTCTTCTACTGGCCGGCACCATGGTGCCCACCCGGTGCTGAAAGGTAATCAGCCCGGCCTTATCACCCTTTTTTGTAGCGATATTGGAGATAACCAGACAGGCGTTGATGGCATAGTCCAGCAGGCTCAGCCCTTCAAAAGGCAGTTGCATCACCCGTCCTTTGTCGATGAGCGAGTAGACCTGCTGGCTTTTTTCATCCTGATAGCTGTTGACCATAAGCTGGGCTTTGCGGGCTGTGGCTTTCCAGTTGATGGTGCGGTAATCATCGCCGGGCACATATTCTTTGATTTGCTCAAACTCCATGTTATGGCCTATCTTCCGAATCTTTTTGATGCCCATCTCCGTCAGGTTGTTGGATATGGCCAGGAGCTCATACTTGCGCATCTGCAGGTATGACGGGTACACCGGCACCATTTTATCCTGTGAAAAACGGTATTTCCGGCACGCCAATCCCAGTTTAGTCAGCGCAAAGACATTGACTGCCCCGAAAGAATATTCACCCCGTTTCACCGGGCGCAGGTTGTATTTTATAATCTGTGTTTCCCGGGGTGCTAACGACAGCCTGAAGTCCATGTCACGGCGCTGAAACTGAAAGGGTATTTCATCGATCACGCGTAAATCACAAATAAAGGGATAGAAGCCCTCTAGGTAAATTCTTATTTCGTTTTCATCGCCATTGGAGAGTTTTTCCGGCGTAAACCGGTGGCCTTTTAGCCCTTTAATTCTGAATAGGACTATAATATCAGCCAGGGTACCGGCAATGAGGATATAAAGGAGCACATTCACCAGCGGGTACATTGCCGTGAAAAGGTAAGCCACAATATACAGCACGGCCAGAGATCCTGCGGCCAGGAAAAAACGGGGAGAGAGATATAACTGGCGGATG
>JAOUKJ010000556.1 GCA_029882675.1 Cyclobacteriaceae bacterium | reverse complement strand
AGCATAGACAAGTTTCATAAAAAGGAGCCCCGGCTCTATCAGGTCATGGAACACCAGCAATATGCCGACAACCTCATGACCACCTCTTCTACTCCCGGCATCCTGGCCGAAACGCTCAAGGAAGAAATACCTGAAATTGAATATGCCGCCACCACCACCTGGATTGGCGACAACACCCTTTCTGTAGAAGACCTGAACATCAAGGCCAAAGGATACCACGTCGGGGCCGATTACTTCAATATTTTCTCATATCCCCTTATACAGGGGCAACCCGATCAAGTGCTGGCCGATAAAAAATCCATTGTCATTTCAGCAGAATTAGCCTTAAAATTATTCAACACCACGGAAGACGTCCTGGGACGTGACATCGAATACCAGCATAAAAAAGTGTTTCAGGTGTCCGGAATATTTGCCGGTACTCCCCGGCATTCCTCCTACCAGTTTGACTTTGTCCTTCCCTTTGAAGACTTTAAGGACGAGAACGAATGGGTCACCTCGTGGGGAAGCAACGGCCCTTTGACCTACGTTATATTGCAGAATAACAGCGATCCTGAACAAGTAAGGGCAAAAATTGCTGATTTTGTCCGGAATAAAAATGAACAATCCAATGTAACACTTTTCCTGCAACAATATTCCGACCGCTACCTCCATGGCCGCTACAACAATGGGCAACCAGCGGGTGGAAGGATTGAATATGTGCGGCTTTTTTCCATCATTGCCCTCTTCATCCTGATCATTGCCTGTATCAATTTTATGAACCTCTCCACAGCCCGGGCTTCCACACGTGCCAAAGAAGTAGGCATCAGAAAATCGGTCGGTGCACCTAAATCCTCGCTTATATTACAATACCTGATCGAATCCCTGCTGGTCACTTTTTTTGCCCTGTTTCTGGCACTGGCATTAGTTTGGCTCTTTTTGCCCGAATTCAACCAAATTACCAATAAGCAAATAATACTGGAAATTAATGGCACAAGTACGTTCTACATATTTTCCATAGCGCTGGTCACCGGAATAGTGGCTGGCAGCTACCCGTCCTTTTACTTGTCGGGTTTTCACCCGCTGGCCGTACTGAAAGGCAACCTGAAAGGCAGTCTTGGAGAACTTTGGGCCCGCAGGGGGCTGGTTGTATTCCAGTTTTTCCTCTCCATCATCCTCATCGTATCCGTTACCGTAGTCTATCAGCAAATCAGGTTCGTACAGTCCCATAATCCGGGTTATGATAAAGGAAATATCATTTACTTCCCGATGGAAGGTGCACTGGAAAAAAAGCTTGATACCTTTTTGAAAGAAGTGAAAAACATCCCTGGCGTAAAAAATGCTTCGAGTATAGCCCACCGACTCACTGGCCAGCAAATTAGTACCAGCGGCCTGGTATGGGAAGGGAAAGACCCGAATGAACTGATCTTATTTGAGAATGTCAGGGTAAACCACGATATGCTGGAAACGATGGGGGTAAAATTAAAAGAAGGGCGGTTATTCTCCCGTGATATCGCGGCGGATACAGGACGTATTATTTTTAATGAAGCTGCCATAAAGGTGATGAATATAGCCGATCCCATTGGTAAAACAATTAAGCTTTGGGAGGAGTACGATATGGAGATCATAGGCGTGGTAAGAGACTTTCATTTTCAGTCTTTGCACGAAAGCATCAGACCGCTCTTTTTTCTTCTTACCCCAAACAATACCTGGAATGTCATGGTGAAAACGGAACAGGGGCGGGAGTCTGAAACCATTTCAGCGCTGGAGGCCTTGTACAAGACCTTTAACCCGGGTTTCTCCTTCGACTACAAGTTTTTGGATCAATCGTTTGCTGAGCTATACGCTGCAGAGCAACGGGTGGCAACCTTGTCTCAATACTTCGCTGGTTTTGCAATTCTGATCTCCTGCCTGGGTCTATTTGGTCTGGCCGCCTTTACTGCCGAAAGACGTATTAAAGAAATCGGTATTCGAAAAGCCATGGGATCAACGATGACAGGTATCGTCTTTTTACTTACCAAAGACTTTACCCGGCTGGTGATTACTGCCATCGCCCTGGCCCTGCCATTCAGCTACTGGCTTAACAGCTACTGGCTGGAGCGTTTTGCCTTCCGTATTTCGCTGGAATGGTGGTTTTTTGCCGGAGCGGGACTGGTGGCCATCATCATCGCCTGGCTCACTACCGGTTTTCATGCTTTCAGGGCAGCCCGATCCAACCCTGCCCATTGCCTGCGGGATGAGTAAGTATTTTTTACTGATAAAATAACTTACCTTAAACCTGCTGGCGGCTTTCACAAACATTTATAATGTTTTAAATCTAACCGAATACTTCGTTTTTAATCTAAAGATGACTCACCTATTCAAGTGCACCAAACAAAAAAGAATTTTAAAATATTTTCCCGCCCGGGGCGGGAAAATATCTTTTTCTTTAATCGCCAAAATACGCTTGTGGAATATAGCAACTTAAAAATTGTCCCAAAAAAATACATAGTTTAAGTTTTTCGGATTTTGTTAAAGCATTTTATTTTATTTGTTGACTGATAGCTGTAATAAAAGCTTATTTGCAGCACGTATGTGATATGAATAAACAAACCATGAAAAGACTCACTTTATTAATTTACATTGTTGCTTTTACATCTTTAGTCGAGATTAAGGCACAACCTTCTCAGGTCATTAAAGGGAAAGTCCTTGATAAAAACACCTTACAGGAGCTCCCGGCCGCTAATGTTTACATCATGCAAAATGGTGAGCTTGCCCACGGGGTAAGTGCAGATCTGGATGGCAATTTCAGGATAGATGGAGTAGCTGTAGGCCGACATGTTTTACAATGCACATTTGTTGGCTATGAGCCCTGGCAATCCGGTTATCTGGAAGTGACTTCCGCCAAAGAGGTGGTTTTGACGATCGAACTGGTTCCTTCCATTTTCACCAGTGAGGAAATCGTGATAGAGGCCAGCAGAAACATGGGTGCCGGCAACGAATTTACAGCCGTGAGCGGGCGGTCTTTCACATCGGAAGAGACCCAGCGGTATGCCGGCAGTA
>JAOUKJ010000555.1 GCA_029882675.1 Cyclobacteriaceae bacterium | reverse complement strand
CCTCTGGTTTTTATACCCTGTAAAGTCTTGCTACTCACTACTTGTTACTTTGTACTAATAAAGCAGTCGGCAGTATAATATCAGTAAGCCAGTAGCTGGAAGGCGGAGGTCATGCGGATCCAGGGCATCAACGATTTCATTACCACTCTACTTCTCTACTTCTCTACCACCCTACCCCCCTCATACCGCTCTGCGGCCTTCCGCAGCATCTTTTGTATTTTCTTCACCAGCCATTCCGGACTGATCACCCGGACGGTCTCGCCATGCATGAGTATTTTCTGCATCAGTTCATAATTAGGGGTCACCTCAATGGCCACCTGCAATTCCTTTTCGTCGTCTTTCAGGATTTCCTGCGAACTGTGAAAAGGAAGGGTTTTCGCGTACTTTCCCTGCTGGGCGGTAAAAGAAAGGATCACGCGTTCTTTCTCGTGCTCGGAGTAGGTAAGTCCGACGGTATCTTCAAAAAGGGTGGCAGGATTGGCCTTTGGGTCTCTTTTAAACGTTTCGGCAAGTACTTTCAGGTTACTCAACCTATCGAGGCCCAGGGTGCGAAATTCGGTCATGGTGCCCAGTATCCCCACCACATACCAGCGGTTTTGGTACTCCTTGAGCAGGTAGGGCCGGAAGGTATAGTCCCGGTCTTTGCCGGTGTGAAAGCTGTGATGGGTAAAACCCACTTTCCGGTTGTTTTGAATGGCGAACAATAAATCTTTCAGGTTTTCAACGCCTGTCAGTTGGCCGCCGTCGAACGCGAGGTAGTTGAGTGTCTCCTTACTTTGCCGCAGACCTTCCAGTATGACTGTGGCGGTGTTGACTATATCGATCAGACGCATAAACGAACTGGTGTCAATCCGGCTGTTTTCCTTATCAATGTGGTATCCTTTCAGCCGGTGGTCGTAGGCAATTTCCACCCCAAAATCATCGCGGATGGTTTCAATATCGCGTTGCAAAGTACGCTCAGACTTTGCAAGACCGTGTTCGTATAAAAAAGCACGTATCTCCTTCGATGAAGGATACCGGTCTTTACGGGTCTTCTCAATGATAAGCGCGTAGCGGCGTATGGTAGCTTGTACGGACATGGCAGAATAATTTATTGGATTTACAGGGGGTAAGTTAGTGAAAATTTATAACTACGCCATGTTTTGGCGCACCCCCTCCTTATTTTTGTACATGGACCTAAAAAATCAACAACAATATGAAAGAACATAGTTTACTTCAGGCCGTGTACCGCATAGCTAAAGAGGCCAAAAGACATAAGCTGTCAGATAAATTATTCACCAAAGTAAGTGAGGAAATAAAACTCGTCGGGGAATTCCTTCACATCCCGGCAACCGACGTAGTAATCCTTTCTTTGGTTTTTGTTATAAAATATGAACAAGACAACGCTGTATCGCTGAATTATCTGGCCGCTTACCTGAATGTTGATAACCTCAAACTGCTTGAGTATAAGACCAGCTTTGACTCATTGACTGACTCGGATTTGCTAATAAAGGGTTCCTACCGAAACCGAAGAAAGCACAACTTTATCTATTCAGAATATGAAGTACCTGAAAATGTTGCCATTGCAATCGTAGACGGAGCTAAGGTCGTTAAAAACGAACCGGTAATACATGAAGACATCTTAAACCTGTTGGAAAATATTGATCGGATCCTCGATAGTTGCCCTGAGGAAGAAAGTATTGCCGGCCCCATATCAGAAATAGAAGGTTTATTAGCTCGTCACCGCGACTTTCCCTTGCTTAAAAAGCTTGGTGTATATAAGCTTAATAGTATTGAACAAACCCTTTTACTCCAATTAATATGGAGTGCCTTGAATGGTGAGGAAGACATTGACCTCAACCGGTCGCTGGAACAACTGCTCGATTTTCCCAGGAAGAAAATCCAATATATGCAAGACCTTATGCTGGGCCGTAGTCCGCTGATCAGGTACAAACTGGTGGAGTTGGATAAGAGTGGTTTCTTAAACAATTCGGTCTTGAAGCTGGGTGAAAAGGCGATTGAACTACTAAAAGAAGAAGGGTTTGAATTATACAGCCATAAAGAAGGAAACCGGAACATTATAGTCCCTTCAATCATCACCCGAAAAGACCTCTTTTTCAACGAAAGCATGGAAAAACAGCTGGCCCCTTTAAGGGCGTCGCTGGTGGAAACAAACCTGATAAAGATCCGGGAACGTTTAAAAAAACTGGGGCATCCCACCGGGATCAACGTACTTTTTTACGGACATCCGGGAACAGGCAAGACAGAACTGGTTTACCAGTTGGCCCGGGCCACCAACCGGGAGATCATCCATGTCGATATCAGCGAGACCAAGTCGAAGTGGTTTGGTGACAGCGAAAAACGGATCAAAAAGGTATTTACCAACTACAACCAATACCTGGAACATGCCAGCCACACGCCTGTACTCCTTTTTAACGAGGCCGATGCGCTCATTAAGCGGCGCAGGGATTCGGCCCTTTCAAACACCGACCATACAGAAAATGCCCTCCAAAACATCATCCTGGAGGAGCTGGAAAAATTCAGCGGGTTGTTTTTTGCGACCACCAACTTCGTCAGCAACCTGGACTCCGCCTTTGAGCGGAGGTTTCTCTACAAAATAAAGTTCCCCAGGCCTGACGCATCGGTCAGGGTCAGGATCTGGAAATCGAAGGCCCGGGGTCTGCGCAAAAGGGAATACGAAGCGCTGGCCGACAGCTATGATTTCACCGGCGGGCAAATCGACAATGTAGTGAGAAAAATGGAGACGTCGGAGGTCATCCATGGCACCCGGGCCGATTTTGGCATGATTCAAGACTTCTGTGAGCAGGAGCGGCTGGAGAGGAACGGAAAGAGAAGGATTGGGTTTACAGTTAACAGTTAACAGTGATCAGTGATCAGTGATCAGTGATCAGTTAACAGTTATCCTCTCGTGCCACGAACAGATCAGTGAGAAGCCCGAAGCTGGAAGGGATGTAGAGAAGCTGGAAGTCCAGTCGGCAGTATAGTTGTTGCAAAATTTGGATGGGATACCTCCTGTTTTTACA
>JAOUKJ010000073.1 GCA_029882675.1 Cyclobacteriaceae bacterium | reverse complement strand
ACCATCGCCGTAACCGGCGGGGGAGACAACCAGCAATTCAGGCTTTCACTCTCAGATCTGCGCAGTAAAAGTGTGATGCCTAATGCCGGTTTTGACCGGACCAACGTCAACCTCTCCACCAATGGAAAATATGGTGAGCGATTCACTGTTACAGGATCGATCATGTACTCCAAGGAAGGTGCGAAAAACAGGCCCCGGTTATCTGACTCACCTGGAAATGCCAACCTGTCGGTATATTATATGCCCCCTAACATTGACGTAACAGACTTTTATGGCGACCCCGACAAACCCGGGGCAATATATGAAGGACAAACCAATCCCGGAACGCAAGCACGTGGTACGGGTGAAGAACTGGGCTGGTATACCAACCAGTGGTCACAGAACCCCTACTGGGTGGCCTATCAATTTGAAAACAGTGACTGGAAAGACCGGATTATTTCCTCAGGCCTTGCCCGTATTGACATCACGGACTGGCTCTATGCCCATGCACGTTATGGCATGGATTGGCAAACCAAAAGGACAAGGGACGTGACACCCTTTGGCACAGGCTATCAACGTTCAGGCAGCTTAACAGAAAGTGAATACCGCATTAGCGAGACCAATGCCGAATGGGTATTGGGCATGGATAAAATGTTTGGCGATATCGGAATCAATGCTTTCGTTGGTGGAAATGCCATGCGCAGTCATTATGAACGTTTGATTCTTTCAGCAAGTAATTTCAACATCCCTTTCTTTCATACGCTTTCGAATGGTAAAAACCAGAGTGTAGGCCTTTGGTTTAGCGAGACAGGTATCAACTCGCTGTTTTTTTCAGCAGAAGTCAATTACAATGGTTACCTCTTCCTGACGGCCACCGGGCGTAACGACTGGTTCTCTACCTTGAACCCTGAAACCAACAGTGTATTCTATCCCTCTGTAGGCATTAGCTATGTCTTATCTGATATGGTGGAATTGCCCGCTGTGGTTACTTTTGCAAAAGCCAGGGCTTCCTGGGCACAGGTAGGGGGCGCAACTGGTGCTTATAAAACAGCACTGACTTACTCACTGGCCGGCCAGGGACACCTTGGTATGCCACTTGGACAAATCAACCAGAGTGCTATACCCAATCCGAATCTTGTACCGCTTACTTCTTCAGAAACAGAAATGGGACTGGATATGCGTTTTTACGACAACAGGGTTGGGGTAGACTTTACCTATTACAGACAGAAGACGACTGACGATATTCTTGATGCAACAGTGACCGGAACTACCGGGTTTTCCGGAACCACTCAAAACATTGGTGAAATGCAGAACAATGGTATCGAGGTATTGCTAAGTGGCACCCCCATCAAACAACAGGACTTCGACTGGGAGGTGAGCTTCAACTTTGCCAAAAACAATAACAAAGTGGTGAAGATTACTGATCAGCTCGACCGCCTGCAGGTGGGCGAACCGCGTACCCGACAAGCCTATATCCAGCACATCGAAGGTTTTGCATACAGTGCTATTATGGCTCGTGCACAGGAAGTTGACGGGCAGGGAAGACTTGTGTATGACTCTGCTACCGGTTTCCCAACCATCGCTGATACTTTATTGTATTATGGTAGTGGCGTACACAACTTCACCGGAGGGATTATGAACACAATAAATTATAAAAACTTTAGCCTGAGTTTCCTCATCGACTTTAAAACCGGCGGATACCTCTATTCAGGCACCAATGTTCGGTTAGTAGGTACCGGCTTACACCAAATGACACTGGAAGGCCGTGAAGGCGATATGACCCGCACAGGCGTTGAGCGCGAAGGCGGTGAAGAACGCACCTGGAATTATGACATTGACCAGGCCCGGGGCTACTGGGGCAGATATGATGATATCTCAGGCAATTTTGTCTATGATGCATCCTTTGCCAAACTCAGGCATGTGACAGTGGGTTATAATTTCCCGCAATCTATCTTGTCTAAAACACCTCTAAGCAGGTTGAGCTTGTCATTTGTCGCCAGAAACCTGGCTATTCTTTATAATAAAATTGAAAATATTGATCCTGAATCAAACTATTCCAATGACAATGCTCAGGGACTCGATTACTTCGGCTTCCCAGGCTCCCGGACATATGGATTTAACCTTAGGGCAATATTTTAATGATTAAACGCAATTAAAATGAAAACATTGAATAAAATATTATTGATATTATTCATTGGTCTGATCCCCTTCAGTTCTTGCGACACGGAAAAGTTGACTGATTTAAACATCAACCCCCATGCTGCTAATGAACTGAACTGGAAATTCTTACTGACCAATGGTATGTTGCTGTCCGCCGAAAATCGTTATGTAAACTGGCGGGCCAATCTGATCTATTGTGCACACTTTATCCAGCAATGTGCATCAACAGGTGGACACGCCGGAGACAAGTATTACAGGAATACGTCCTATTCAGCCTCCTATTTTGATTACGTTTATACACGGGCGCTAAAAAACCTGTCAGAAGTAATCAGACAAACGGATCCCACTGAAGGGGCCAATCCGGAAATGACCAATGCACGTAATATTGCCCGGATATTACGGGTGGTGAACATGCACCGGATGACCGACCTGTATGGTGATGTTCCCTATTCTGAAGCCAACAAAGGCTTAGATGGTATTTTTAAGCCAAAATATGATGCTCAAAAGGACATCTATACCGATATGTTGAAAGAACTGGATGAGGCCGTAAATGGACTCAGCGCCAGCGCGGATGATATCGCTGATGCCGACTTAATTTATAAGGGCGATCTGGACAAGTGGAAAAAGTTTGGCAATTCAATGATGCTTCGCCTGGGTATGCGGGTTTCAAAGATAGATGCAGGTATGGCTACTACCTATGTAACCAAAGCGATCAATGGGGGAGTGATGGAAAGCAATGATGATAATGCCTGGATACCCATGGCCGATGGTCCGGATCAATGGACTAACCAAAATGGCACTTCCCGTGCGCTTATTCAGGGTGATGGCAGTGACGGTGCCCTGTTAAGTAAAACCCTTGTCGATTTCCTGAAAGACAGGAACGATCCCCGGTTGATGATCATCAGTGGTGGCATTGGCCCCTGGGGTGGCCCTTACAATACAAATTATAACGAACAAGACGGACTGCCCAATGGACATGATTATGAGTCGTTAAGAATACTCAACGGATGGCCTGAAGATTATCAGTTTGATACGCACACGACTTATTCACGTATTAATCCTTTACTCCTCAAAACTGATGCACCTTACTTCCTTCAGTCTTATTCTGAAGTGGCACTGCTCCTTGCAGAAGTCGCTGCCTCTCAGGGACAGGATGCGATTGCTGAAGCCCAGTATAATAAAGGCGTTGCCGCTGCCATGCAGATGTACGAATTATATGACGCTTCTTTTGTAGTATCAAATGGGGATGTCACTTCTTACCTTGCAGCCAATCCTTACGATCCGGCCAAAGGCGAAGAAATGATTGGTGAGCAGTACTGGGCCGCGACCTTCCTCAACTGGTATGAGGGTTATGCCAATTGGAGAAGAACAGGCTTCCCTACACTTACACCTCATAATTTTGAGAACAATGTGACAGGAGGACGTATACCACTTCGGCTGGAGTATCCGCTTTCTGAATACTCTATTAATGCTGACAATGTCTCAGCAGCTAATGCAAGACAAGGGAAAGACGATTTCATGACACCAGTATGGTGGGACAAATAATCTGATCTTTTGATAACAATAAAAAAGGGGCCGACGGCCCCTTTTTTATTGTTATCAAATTTCTAAAAATGGCAATTAATTGGGAATATTTACCTTCACGGCAACCACTTTATACTCCGGACATGAAGCTTCTGTGTCATGTACATCGGAAGTGATGTTGTTGATCATGATCTCCGGAAAATGAAAGGTTGTACTGACAATACCCGGTTTTACATGCGCTGATATTTTTGCCCTCACCTTTACTTTACCCCGGGCAGATTCCAGCTCTACCCAATTTCCTTGCTCCACATGCAATCTTTCAGCATCTTGAGCATTCATCAACAGATAATCTTCAGCAAGCAATTCAATATTTTTTGTCCGGCGGGTCATAGCCCCGCAATTGTAATGCTGCAACTCACGGTTTGTCGTCAAAATGAAAGGATATTCAGCTGCGTTATCCGTCAATTCAGAGCTCTCCTTAAATTCTTTAAAGAAAAATTTTGCCCTTCCTGACTTGAATGTTTCACTGTGTAAAATCTTAGTATCCACGCCGTCACCTCCAACCGGCCACTGTTTGCCGTTTTCACCCAGTCGTTCCCAACTGATACCCCTAAAAAAAGGAACAATCTGCGCTATTTCGTTCAACACATCTGCAGGTTCATATTTTGCTTGCTGGTATCCCATTATGTTCATCATCTCAGCGAGTATCAGGCCATCCGGCTTTGTGCCGGGCAGGGGGCTTATCACCTGGTTTACCCGTTGTACCCTGCGCTCTCCGTTGGTAAATGTACCACTCTTTTCCAAAAAGGAAGAGCCTGGCAGGACTACCGTTGCTTCCCGGGCCGTCTCAGTCATAAAGAGTTCCTGCACCACCAAAAGATCCAACCGGCCCAACGCTGCCCGGACCCGCTGACTGTTGGGATCCGTCTGTACTACGTCTTCTCCGATAATCCACATACCCTTAAGTTTTCCTTCTAATGCCGCATCATACATTTCAGGGATTTTATAACCGATGTGTCCGGGTAAACTGACACCGTATACAGACTCATACATCTGTTTTACCTGGGGATCGGTCACATCCATATAGCCGGCACCTTGATGAGGCTGTACGCCCATATCTGCAGCACCCTGCACATTGTTCTGTCCCCTCAGCGGATTTACGCCTACGCCCTTTCTTCCGATATTCCCCGTAATCATGGCCAGGTTGGCTATTTGCATGACAGCAAAGGTGCCCTGGCTGTGTTCTGTCACTCCCAAACCATGAAAAGACATTGCATTCGGTGCTGTGGCATAGGCCATGGCAGCTTTCTCTGCAAGAGTTGCACTTACGCCCGAAATCCGCTCCAAAGCAAAGACATCCAGCGCTAGGATGTCTTTTCTGAATTCATTATACCCTGCTGTCCGCTGCTCAATAAATTCCTTGTCCTCAAGGCCATGTTTAATAATATAATAAAACAACATATTCAGGACGGCCACGTTGGTGCCTGGCCTGAGCTGAAGGTGATAGGTCGCATATTTGGCCAATTCTGTCTGCCGGGGATCAATGACGATCATCATTTTACCCTGCATAGCGGCTTGTTTTAAGCGGGCGCCTGTCACCGGATGTGCTGCAGTAGGATTTGCTCCAACGATAAGCATGCAGTCCGTATGTTTTATATCAGCAATGGAATTGGTTGCCGCCCCGGTACCATACACCCGCTGCATACCCAGTGCTGTTGGCGAATGGCACACGCGTGCACACCCATCAATATTATTCGTGCCTACCACTGCCCGAATAAATTTTTGCATCAGGTAATTTTCTTCATTCGTACAACGGGAAGAAGATATACCGGCTATGGCATCAGGCCCATATGTGGCTTTAATGGCATGGAGTTTGTCGGCAATAAACGCATAAGCTTCCTCCCAATCCACGGCCTCTAAGTTGCCGTTTTTCCTGATGAGCGGGGTCTTTATCCGGTCGGGGTGATTGTAAAACCTAAAAGCATAACGGCCTTTCAAACAAGTATGTCCCGCATTGACTTCAGCATCATAAGGCGCCTGAATGCTCAATACTTCATTTCCATTAACCGCCACATCCAGATTGCAGCCCACTCCGCAGTAGGTACATACCGTACGTACTTTTTTGCCGGGCTTCACTGCTTTAGACTGAAAAACATCGGAAATAGCAGAAGTGGGACATGCCTGCGCACAAGCACCACAGGAAACACAATCGGACTCACTGAAATTAGTATCCGCTCCTTTAATTATTCGGCTGTCAAAACCCCTTCCTGCCATACTTAAGACAAATTGCCCCTGCACTTCATCGCAGGCCCGTACGCAACGGGCACAATTGATGCATTTTGAAAGGTCGGAAGTCATGTAAGGATGGCTGTTGTCCTTTGGGACATCCAGGTGATTTTTTCCTTCAGGGTACCTCACCTCCCTGATACCTACCGTGGCAGCAACCTGCTGAAGTTCACAATTACCATTTGCTTCACAAGTCAGGCAATCCAACGGATGGTCGGTCAAAACAAGCTCAATGATGTTCTTTCTGAGCTTATTGATGCTTTGGCTATGGGTATAAACAAATGTGTTTTCCTGCATGGGCGTATGGCACGCTGCCACAACCCGCTTTGCCTTCCCCTCCAAATCCGCAGAGACTTCCACACTACATACCCGGCATGAACCAAAAGGCTCAAGGTTAGGTGCATCGCACAGTGTTGGAATATAATCTTTTCCTATATGTTTTCTGACAACCTCAAGAATCGTTTCCCCGGGAGTAAACTTAACTTGTTGACCATTGATGAAGGCTTCTCTACTCATATCCCGCTCTCCTTAAAATAAGGTGACAATTCCTCTCCAAAATAATTTAACGCATTTTTAACCGGAAGGGGAAGCCCGCCGCCCAATGCACATAACGAACCCTTTTCAAGTGTATCCAAAAGGTCGTCAAAAAGGATGTGATCTATATCCAGCCCTTCATGCTGCGCCTTCTCTAATAACTCATAGCCCCTTTGGGAGCCCAGACGACAGGGGAAACATTTTCCACAGCTCTCCTTTGCCGTAAATTCAAACAAATGAGAAAGGTATTTTATCATGGGGAATGAATCAGGAATAGAAACTATTGATCCATGTCCCAATAAGAATCCCTGATCTTTAAACGATTCGAAATCGACATGAAGTGAATCTATTTTGTGAACTGGCACAATACCCCCCAGGGGACCTCCGATATGCAAAGCTTTTACCTTCGTTCTGAAACCACCGCCCAATTCATATACAACCACTGCCAGCGGCGTGCCCATTTCTACTTCAAACACACCCGGGTGATTAAAAAAGCTATCGAGGCAAATCAGCTTTGTTCCTGTAGACGTTTTTGTGCCGGTATTTGCAAAGGCAGAACCGCCATTTTCCACGATATATTTGAGGCTTGCAAGGGTTTCTACATTATTCACCAAAGTAGGTTTCCCGAACAACCCTTCAATTGCAGGGTAGGGTGGCCTCACCCTGACCTCAGGCCGTTGCCCTTCAATTGAATTGAGTAAGGCGGTTTCTTCCCCGCAAACATACGATCCCGCTGCCCTGATGAGCTTAATGTCAAAAGAAAAGGAGCTACCCAATATATTAACTCCCAACACACCTTCGTTTCTGAGGTCTGATAAAACTTTCTCAACCACAGCGCAGGCTTCGGGATATTCCGCGCGGATATATATAATACCCATTCCTGCACCAGCAACGAAGGCGCCCACAATCATTCCATAAATCAAGGCATGTGGCTGGCGTTCCAGAATATAACGGTCTGTATAAGCGCCAGGATCTCCTTCATCTGCATTACAGACCAGGTATTTTTCCTCGCTTTTCTGGTTATGGCAGGTTTCCAACTTTAGTCCAACAGGAAAACCTGCTCCTCCACGACCCCGCAGTCCCGACTTTTTAATCTCCTTAAGCAATCTCACCGGGTCTTCTTTCAGCCACTTTACAAGGGATTCGTAATATGATGTGATATCTGAAAACCCGGAAGTTAAAATAACAGCTCCTTTACCTGACACTGTATAACCCCCATCTGCATTATTTTCAGCTTTATCCTGGAAAGTCCCCCCGGAATAATTTTTATTTTCATATTGATAGGCACCATTTTCATAACACCTCCCCAGACAGGACACCTCCCCTATTTCATCTTCCCTAAAATGATCACTGATCTCCTTTTGCAAAAACACCTGTTTGCCCGACATCATACAGGCAGAGCCATTACAGATATATATTTTTTTATTGCCGGGATTTAGAAAATCATAAAATGATACCGTCCCGTATGTATTTGCACTACCGATCAGGTACTCTTGGGCCAGGCCTTTTAACTCTTCCTGCCCCACAGTACCATTTGCCCCCGACAACTCAGCAAACCGTTCAAACAAACCGTCCTTTAAACCCTTTTTTGCGGAAAGCGCACTTAAATTTTTTGACATTATAATTGATTTTCCGGGGTTAAATTAACCAAAAAATATGGCGTCAAAAAAAATATCGGTGATGAAGATTAAGATTAGTGATTTATATCCCTTTCACTTAGTTTTGTAGCATGATCGAAAACATCCCTATTGAAGTCAACGTCAGGGTGGTAATCAGCCTTGTATTGGCCTTGTTTTTTTTATCCTTCCGGTGGCTCATTACACGTTTCATCTCTCGCCATGCGGAAAAAAACGAATTTGCAGTCACCCGAAAACTCTATGTTATCAAGCTAGCGAGTCTGTTTTTTGTTTTGATTTTTTTCACCTTACTGGCCCTGGTTTGGGAAGTTACTTTTGAAGGTCTTTCGCTCTACTTTACCAGTTTTTTTGCAGTAGTGGGTGTTGGCCTTTTTGCAACCTGGTCCATTATTAGTAACATAACTGCCGCCGTTATCCTCTTCTTCAACTTCCCCTTCAGAATTGGATCGCACATTCATATTATTGATGGTGACAACTCCATTCAGGGCATTATTATAGACATCACCATGTTTTCAACCCGTATCAAAATGAAAACAGGGGAAATAGTAGTATATCCCAACAATCTGATGTTACAAAAGCCCATTCAGATGTTGGAATAAATACTGCAACGTTATATTTTCACAATTGAGTTTGAAACTATATATCAAACTACAATTTTTCAAATAGCCCGGTATTCAAATTATTCAACGCCTCCGCTTTGTAGCCCCTCTCTATAACCATACTGATATTAAAACGGCTACCTCCGTATGAAACCATACGTATTGGAATATCGGAAAGTGCATTGAATATCTTACGCACCACCCCTTTTTGCTCACTGACCATATTTCCCACAATACAAATAATAGACAGGTCTTTATCTACCTCCACAAAACCAAAATTCTCCAGTTCATCAATGATTTTGTCCAGATTTTTTGTATAATCAATGGTAAGGGAAACGGCCACCTCTGAGGTAGTCACCATGTCTATTGATGTTTCATAACGTTCGAACACCTCGAATAGTCGGCGCAGAAAGCCATGCGCCAGTAACATCCGACTGGATTTGACCTTGATGGCCGTAATACCATCTTTCACAGCAATGGCTTTCACCGAATCGGTCATGATTTTTTTACTGATCAGTGTACCGGGAGCTTCTTCGTCAAGCGTACTTTTCAAACGCACGGGAATATTATATTTCTGAGCCGGAAGTATGGATGATGGATGCAGTATTTTTGCCCCAAAATAAGCCAACTCCGCTGCCTCATCGAAAGACAACTCAGCCACCGGATAAGTCTTTTCCACTATCCTTGGATCGTTGTTATGCATTCCATCAATATCAGTCCATATCTGTATTTCCTCCACACCTGCTCCTGCTCCAATCAGGGATGCGCTGTAATCACTCCCACCCCGTTTTAAATTATCTACTTCACCCTGACGGTTCAGGCAGATATAGCCTTGTGCAATAAAAAGTTGCTCGTTAGGGTATTTTGCCAATGTGGCGCGGAGCCTGTCCGTAATATATTCCATATCGGGTTCGTCCGATTCATCGGTCTTCATAAACTCCAGGGAATCAAGAAGAACAGATGAAATGCCCGCCTCATGAAGGTATTGATGAAACAAATAGGTGGAAATCACTTCCCCCTGGGCGAGGATTTCCTTCTCTTCCTTTTCCGTAAACGGCTTTTCGGTGAATTTGCGCAATTCCACAAATTTATCACTTAAAAAACGGGCAGCCTTGGTTTTAAATTCAGCTTTAGCGTAAAGGCCACCTATAAAAACGTTATACTTGTTTTCCAACGTATAAACCAGTTCATTAGCCTTATCGGTTTTCTTCGCATAAAGTGCATCACATAATTCCACCAATGAATTGGTTGTGCCTGATACTGCGCTCAAGACTACTATTTTCCGTTCTTCATCCTGGGTAATCAGTCTGGCCACCTTATGCATCCGCTCAGGCAAACCAACGGAGGTGCCTCCAAATTTTAATACCAACATTATTCTTTGTTTTATTTGAAGTGCAAAATTAGATATAAAAATTAAAATGAAATAATACGGAAAGGAATATACCATTTATTTTCACCTCCTGCTCATTTTCCGGCCAATATATTATTAGGGCGTGCAGTAAAAACCTGCGCGCTGTTTTTGGCAGCAACATTGGATTAATGAACTGAACCAAAGTGCCCCAACTTAAACACCCTCATCATTCCATTATTTACCATTGCAACAAGCCATTTCTCTTCACCCACAGCCATAATCTCAAGATCCCTTACGTTTTCATTCAAAAATAAGCCACTCCCCATCGCATCCAACGCTGCAAATTCATTGTTACCCTTATTAATTAATACCAATCCAATACCCGCGTCATTTCCAGGTACTCTTACCTCTACATCGTAATTATTACCCGCTATGATCATATCTTTCATGCCATCATTGTCCACATCTATAATCACAATATCATTTATTGCTGAAAATTGAGCCTCGATGGGTAAAGGGTGTGTAATAAATCCATGATCCTTTCCCCTGTTTTCCAGGTAAATTGATTGAAAGTTATGCGCTTTAAGGTAAATGGATGTCATCAGGCTTTCTTTACCATAGATTTCCTCAAAAGAGGCCGTTGCAAAGGACTGATAGGTTGGGAATCTGGTCGTTAAGGAAGGTATCTGCAAAGCGCTTATGTCACGGTCGTGCAACGGATATCTGACACCATCGCGGGAATAACTACACACAACATCTTCACGACCGTTAAGATCAAAATCACCATAAAATAATTCAAGCGGATTTCGTACCGATACTTCATTTTGGTAATTCCCTCCTCTGTTTCCTGCCACCAGATCCAGGTCTCCATCTTGATCAAAATCAGCTGCAACGATGCAATTATACCACCCTTCCAGTTGCGGAGGGATAATATCTTTCGTTACATTCCTGAACTTCCCTTTATCATTTTCAAACACATAAATGCCCATCCACTCACCGGTGATGATCAGGTCATCGTCCTGGTCATTATCGTAGTCTGCCCAAATAGCGTCTGTCACCATGCCAATGTCCGGCAACTCCGGGGCCATCTCTTTTGTTACATCAGTGAATTTTGGTTTGTCCTTTTCTTTACTGTCATTCCTCAGCAAGAAACTTGATGCTGGTGAAGGGTACCTGAAAGGTTTTTGTCGTCCTCCCACAAAAAGATCAGTATCGCCATCCCGATCAAAATCTATTCCTTCCACCACAGATCCGCTTTCAAAGGCCTGAGGCAGGGCATCAAAGGCCCTGCTATAATTCCCCCGGCCATCATTCACATACAAGCGGTCTGTATAGGCCGATCTGGCCTTAAATTCATTGCTCCCGCTTACAACATAAAGATCCTGATCACCATCACCATCCGCATCGAACAACAGTGATCCCATATCCTCATTGGTGGCGTCAAGGTTCAAGTCCTGTTGTTTAAAGCTTCCCTTTTCCTCCCGGACAAAAAATACTCCTGACTTAAATGCCTCCCCGCCAACAAAAATATCATTCATTCCATCTCCATTCACGTCTCCCTGACTGATAAATGGGCCTAAACCGGAAAGTTTGTGAGGCAGTAAGGGTCCATATTTAAAATCATCAAAAGCTTTTTCGGCATGCCGGTATAATAATCCTCTCTGACCAGTAACCTCTTTGAATAAGCGGTAAGGTGCACTCACCTGAACAGCCTGATTGGTGTTATTACCCGTATGACTCTGTTCGATCACCATCTGTCGGTCTGCCAAAACATTTTCAATGGCCGTGCGGGTTCCGTCAGGCCAAAACACACACAAACTATCAATGCGATTTGTTTCGTTTAATCCAAAATGAACCAGGGTAGAGCCGGATGACTTATATCCCCTTGAATTTAACACCTCATAATACTGCTCCCCCCGGCCATATACTATTTTCACTTTAGCTCCCCAAACTGGTTTGTCGCTTTTTAGTTTTATGGTC
>JAOUKJ010000554.1 GCA_029882675.1 Cyclobacteriaceae bacterium | reverse complement strand
AAGCCTGTCAAAAACAGGATTATAAAAAACAACTATTCAACCGGTTATTTTACTATGTTATTGTTTGAATATATATTGCCATCCCAACTTAATTTATTCAAAGTATAAAAGTGCCTACATTTACACCTATGCCCACAAACTTTGGGCCGCCCCGCTTTTAAAACACACAAATATCAGGTCATTAGATGCTCAATAAAAACCGCTGGCAACGCATCCTACAATTTGAATTAGACAACCCCGACTCGGACTTTAGCTTTACCGACAGGCTGGTGAGGGAAAACGGCTGGTCTGTTCAATATGCCCTGCGTACCCTTTTGGAATATAAACGTTTTATCTACCTGATCTGTGTGGCCGACCATCCCCTTACCCCTTCAGATCAGGTGGATCAGGTATGGCATTTGCACCTGCTCTATACACAGTCTTATTGGGAAGATTTTTGCAAAGAAACATTGGGCCGCCAAATCCACCACGGCCCTACCAAAGGCGGAGAATCCGAAAAAGCCAAATTTCACAACTGGTATGAAGAAACTAAAAAACTGTACTTAAAGGAATTTGAAGAAGAGCCACCCCCGGACATTTGGCCATCGAGTACAAGGCGGTTCGGAGAAATCAACTTCCAACGTGTGAGCCTGCACAGAAAATGGATTATACCTAAACCCCGATTTTTTAGAAAATGGAAATTTTAACCAAACTGACCCCGGCTGAAGTCCACCTGATCAGGGAACACAAGGACGTAGAGTTCAGGGATCTTTTGAAATATACTTTTACCGACCTGTTGTTGAAGAAAGTCATCAGGCTGGATGAAGAAGAAAAACAGTCGAACCCGCGAAGCCCGGTCAGGATCCTGACCTATGTGAGCAAGGGCGAAAATTTTGACGAGTATAAGGCCCGTCCGCATGAAACGCCTTTTTTAGAGCCGTTTGTAAAAAGCCCGGACCTCGCCATCATTATCCGCCATTATATCAGGATGTGTTATGAAGAGACCAATCCTTTCCGCAAATATGTTTTTAAAATGTTGCTGGAAAACACAAAACCAATGATTGCGATAAACAGTGGTTTTTTATATCACATCTTTAGTCTGATCAGGCTTACAAAAGAAGGAAAGGGAACCAAAAGAATGATTGACAGCGCCATAAACGACCTTGAAAAAAGGGTACCTGAGTTAATGGAGTCCGATCCTGCAGCGGCCTTTGAAATACTCCACAAAATACAGGGCAATATCTATTTTCTCAGAACAATAGATTTTGAAGTCCTGCGCAAGATCGACAAGGAAATGACCCGGGAAGAGAACCGCAGCTTTGACACAGGAACCTTTGGTTGTGCCGGGTGTTTTGTGTATTTCGATACCTATGCCGATTCTTTTGATAGCGGCTATGACAGTAGTGGTGCAGGAGGTGATAGCGGAGGGTGTAGTAGCTGTAGTGGTTGTAGTGGATGTGGGGGCTGCGGAGGTTGCAGTTAGTATCTGCTATAAAACAAGCATATCCCCCTTCCCCAATCCACATTCCTCCACCATCTGCAATCCGTAATGGATTTTGCCGGCGTCGTTATTGCGGGCATTGGTGCCGAAGGTAAATTTAATTCCCGCCGCTTTGGCCTTCAGAATAATTTCTTTTTTGGGCACGTGCATAGGGGTACTGATCTCAAAAGCGATATTGTTTTTGGCAGCAAGGCCTATCATTTGGTTTACCCGGTCGGATGTCCATAGCTCATCGTAATAACGGGCAAAGTTTACCGGCAGGTAGGTAGGCCGGGCAAAAATATTGATGGGCTCGTTGGTGAGCAGGTCAATGATATGGGCCATGTATTGCTCCATAAAATCCTCCACACTGTTGATGTAGTTGTTGTGCCTCCAGATATCCAGGTATTTCCCGTCTCCCAGGGGTACGGTATCGGCATCCATGAGGATGTAATCGAGCTGATCCACTATGCGTGGGGAAAATGCATCGGACCAGTTTCTGCGGGTAGGCTGTACTCCTACATAAACGGGGTAATTCCGGCATTTTTCAATATACCTCTCCAGGTCATCATCGTTTTTGATGGCGTGGTTTGGTCCGGGATGTTCCACCATGCCGAACTTCATGCCCCGGCTTTCAGCCAGTGCCACGGCCTTATCAATGGTAAAATCATCGGTAGTATGGACATGATAGTCGATCAGGGGAAATTTAGGTTTGTCCTTGGCAATGTTATGTGCTTTTGCAGAACCCGTTATAGTAGCAGCAGTGGCCAGCGTACTGAGTTTTACAAAAGAGCGACGAGATAGGTTGTTAGTTTCCATTTTGATCTATTGAATTTTGTACACAATATCAGGATAAATACGGCAAGGCACAAATTGGGGTAAGCGCATTTAAGGGGTTCGGGTTTTTCACTGATGCGTAACGAAAATTTATCCTTTCAGAAATACTCATCCCGTTGCTTAAAAGTAAACTTTTATTTACTTTTAAGTGTTTTTATTATTGAAGTTTATATTGTGAAATGTTCTCAGCTATACCGAATATTGATAAAGGATGGCTGGTACCCCATTTCACAAAAAGGTTCACATGTAAAAATGAAACACGATAAAAAACCCGGACTGATTGTTTTTCCAAACCATGGTAGTCAGGAAATGGGTAAGGGGCTTGAAAATAAAATATTAAAAGATGCCGGGATCAGGAAATAAACATAAAGGTGAGGTGATGATAACAGTAGAAAAAACGGAAACCGGATTTTCTGCTTATGCCCGTGACTATCCAATATTTACTACAGGCACTACAGTTTCGGAACTGATGACCAATGGCTTTGAGGCTGTACAACTTTATTTTGAAGATGAAAGCATAGCGCTAAGCCGTGAAGACCTCCGTTATGAAATAGATTTTCAGCAGTTTTTTAAGTATTATAAAATTTTAAATGCCCGGGTATTGGCAGAGAAAATCGGGATGAATCCTTCTCTGCTTTCCCAGTATGTGAAGGGGCATAAAAAGCCCTCGGCAAAACAAGTGCAAAAAATATTGGATGGTATCCATCAGGTAGGTTCGGAACTGGTGGATATTAGCCTTATATGTAG
>JAOUKJ010000553.1 GCA_029882675.1 Cyclobacteriaceae bacterium | reverse complement strand
GGTTGGAGAACAGCAGAAGTGCGTTCATCGCTTCCGATTGTGGCCACCAGTCCTTTCCGGGCAGCACGATCTCTATCTCCTCGCTCCCTTTGAAATAATAGCCCCCATTAAACAACCCTCCATTTTTCTCATCCCATCCCGTTTTTATGGAGTGATCCACCATCTTTTTTGCAATGGTCAGGGTCTTTTCATCGTGCTCAAGCCCCAGGGCCTCACTGGCTTCGATCAGCAGAAAGCCCGTTTCAATATCATGCCCGAAAGAAACATGGTCGGTGTGAACATGTGCTTCAATATATTGCCTGGAAGAGTCCGCAAAAGTTACCGGCTGCCAGTCGGGGAAAGAAAACAAGGTCAGTGATCCAAAGTCCCTCACCTGAACATCGCGAATTAACTCCAGCATTTCCTGCAAGCGCTCCCTTAAAACAGAATCCGGCCATACACTATAGAGTTCTGTAAAGGCTTCCAGTAGGTGTATTGAGGAGTTCTGGTCTTTGTATTTTTCAGCAGGCAATCCGGAATCTTTCCCGCCAATGGCATTGGAAGCATAGGGGGTTCCTTCCCTGGTCATGAACTGATAATACCCCCCGTCCAAGGGATCATGCGCATGTTCATCAAGCCATTGAAAGGCTTTTTTGGCCCAGTCAAGGGCTTCGTCAGACTGTGTCAGTCGGGCATAAGCCGCCAAACCATAAATACCAAAGGAATTGCCATATGCCTTTTTTTCCGCATCCACGGGTTCTCCCTGTTGGTTCACCAGCTCAAAGAAGCCCCCGTGTTCTTTATCCCACATGTATTCTTTTAAAAATTTAAAACCGTGGTCTGCCGCCTGCCTGTACCTTAAATCATCCGGGTAACGCTCTGCGGCCTTGCATGCGGTCCACACTTGCCGGGCCTGCGACACAATAAATTTGTTCTGTTGCCCATCGGGTTGCCAGTCATAACTAAAGTCACTCAGAAAACCCCCATAGACTGTATCCACGCAGCGGGGATACCAGGCCTGGAGCAGCTCAGCCTGCAGAGCATGTTCAATTTGCGCTTTCACCACGCTGGCCCGGGCTTCGGGTGTACTGGCTTCATCAATGATTTGCTCTGCCGGCTTTTTGGGCTCACAGCCCGTGATGATAAAGACATTCCACAACCCCATAGCGATGAACAGTGGCCAAAATATTCTTTTATAAACAGCTCCGGCAGTTTGATACATGGTATTCGTTTTTAGTACTGGTGGACAAGTTATAAAAATATTTAAATTTTTCGATGTTTAATAATTGTAAAGTCATCCTGTATTAACCACCTGTTAAATTATCCCCTCCCGGATTATCCGAAACACGGATTACATTCGGTTGATCCGATTGGAAATGGCAGGAAACGATACGAATGTTTCATGTTTTATATCCACAATTGTTGCTGTAAAAGGTGGCCATTCGTGCGATGTTCCAACCTAACGAAAACAAACGGGGTCTTATAGGTGAAAACTACCATTTATCACCTTTAGAAGAAACATCCGACCATTTTTGTGCGTTAATATCTATATAAACGAATGCCTTAAACGTGTCGGAAGTAAACAATTAATTGAGGTGACACATGGAAACTTTAAGGTATATATTGGTCGTACTCATTATTCAGGGAATAGTGGGGGTTTCTCCGGGCCAGCAGTTCGGGCGGAATAAGTTTTCATATCAAAATCCGGACTTTCAGGTCAAGACTTCCCCCAACTTTGAATACTATTATCATTTTGACAATGACTCGCTGATCAATCACCTGATCAATCGCAGTGAATGGTGGTATGCCTTTCATCAGCAGGTATTTAACGACACCATTCCATTTAAAAACCCCCTCATTTTTTACGACAATCATAATGATTTCACGGTGACTGAAACCATTTCCGGTACCATTGGCCAGGGCACCGGCGGGGTCACCGAGTCCTTTAAAAACCGGGTAATAATGCCTCTGCATATTTCTCCCCGGCAAACCAACCACGTGCTGGGCCACGAACTGGTGCATGCTTTTCAATACAACATGTTCAGGGGTGATTCTGCCCTGACGATGAACCACATGCGCAACCTGCCCTTGTGGATGGTGGAGGGGCTTGCCGAATATATGTCACTTGGCGCTGAAGATATAACCACTTCCATGTGGATGCGCGATGCCGTGCTCCATGACGATCTGCCCAATTTCAGGCAGTTGAGTACCAATCCCGATTATTTCCCTTACCGTTACGGCCATTCTTTCTGGGCTTTCATCACTGGAGTTTACGGCGATAGCATCATCTCAAAATTCTTCCGGGAAACAGCCTTCATGGGCTTTGAAAGGTCCTGCAAAAATGTACTGGGCATTGACCACAAATCGCTGGCTTTGGCCTGGCATGAAAACCTGAAGCAACACTACAAGCCCCTTCTTGAAGGAAGACAGGCACAGCCTGTGGGGCATCCGCTGTTCAATCAGAAAAAAACCGACATCAACCTGGCGCCGGCCATCAGCCCGGACGGACATTATGTTGCCGTACTCTCTGACCGCAACATCTTTACAGTAGACCTGCTCCTGATTGATGCACATTCGGGTGAGGTGATCAAGACCCTTTTCACTACCCGCCGCAGCAACCGGGCCGATGAGATCAATTTCATTGAAAACTCCGGATCATGGTCACCGGAAAGCATGCGATTTGCCTTTGTCGTCAATGAAAAGGGCAAAAATGCCCTTGCCATCATATCCATTACAGGCAAAGACATCCAAACCATCAACATCGCTGAGGTGGATGAAATATACTACCCCGCATGGTCGCCTGACGGCAGCCTGATTGTATTTACCGGCATGAAAGAAGGCGTCAGTAACCTTTACCTCCTCGATCCGGATACCCGGCAAATTAAAAAAATAACCCACACCCGCTATTATACCAAACTTCACCCAACGTGGTCGCCCGCCGGCAACAAAGTGGCATTTTCTGCCGATTTTGACCACAAGCATTATGAGCTGGCTGAGATCGACCTGCGGGACGGTACCATCAGGCCGCTGCCTTTGTTTGACGAAACCGACCATTTCAATCCCAGC
>JAOUKJ010000552.1 GCA_029882675.1 Cyclobacteriaceae bacterium | reverse complement strand
AAATGGGGCGTGGCAAAACGGAGCGTTCGCTCGCTTTCGCATTGGCTTCACTGGCCGGTACGCTGGGAAAATTTGCCATGGACATCTGTTTGTACAACGGGCAGAATTTTAATTTTTTCCGCTTCCCCAAGGAACTGACCACAGGCTCCAGCATCATGCCACATAAAGCCAATCCCGATGTCTTCGAGCTGCTTCGGGCACGATGCAACAGGCTACAGGCCCTTCCCAATACCATCGGGATGATCACCGGCAACCTGCCGGCGGGCTATCATCGCGACTTGCAATTAATCAAAGAAGAGATCCTGCCGGCCATTGATGAGATGAAAGCCTGCCTGGAAGTGTTTAACTTTTCCATCCGTCAAATCGAAGTAAATGATGACATCTTGCGGGAAGAAAAATACGACTATTTGTTTACCGTGGAAGAGGTGAATGAATGGGTGCTTAAAGGTGTCCCGTTCCGTGAAGCGTACCGAAAGGTAGGGGAGAAAATAGCAGCGGGCAATTATCATCCGGAACGAAAAATAGCCCATCAGCATGAAGGCAGCATAGGCCATCTGTGCACAGAAGAAATTAAGAATAAATTTTACAGTGTGATCAGCAACATGCATTTCAGCAAGGTAGATGAGGCACTGGGAGCCCTCATTGAAGAATAGTTTACTTGCAATTTTTCCATATATTGGTTAAACCCGGATTAAAACAAACTTTAAGGCAATGGATGGAGCCCTGATACCTCCTCTTGCCATGTGCATTATAAGTTTGAACGTCCCGCTGGCCCGGAATTTATACCTCTGGGAACATATTAAAAAGAAGTTAAATAACTGAACTTTTTCTATAAAATTGTACTTTTAGCGTTGTGAAGCGCAATACATTTCGTTTGGTGATCGTGTTGGCCTCCCTGTGTACGGTGGGGATCAGCATCATGCAGGTCTATTGGTTTCGCAGGGCATTTGACCTTGAAGAAGACCAGTTTAACAGGGAAGTTACAGCCTCGTTGCACAATGTAGCCAACCGTTTTTTTGAAATTAATAAAGCAGCCATTCCCGCCGGCAATCCCATTAAGCAAATATCGACCAGTTACTACGCCGTGATGGTCAACAATGAAATAGATGCCAACCTGTTGGAGTTTCTCCTTATCGATGAGTTTGAAAAAAGAAATCTTCAGTTGGATTTTGAATATGGTATTTACGATTGCACCAATGACGAGATGGTATATGGCAATTATGTGTCATTAACAAATCAGCGGGAGGAACCCAGTGCTGAACTACCCAAGTGGGAAAATCAAAGTTATTATTTCGGCGTAAATTTCCCCAACCGAAATGCTGACCTGATTTCGCGGATGGATATCTGGCTTTTTTCCTCAGGCGTGCTGGTCATGGTCATTTTGTTTTTCACCTATACCCTTTTTGTGATATCTCGTCAAAAGCGGCTGTCAGAGATTCAAAAGGATTTCATAAATAATATGACCCATGAGTTTAAGACGCCGATCTCTACGATCACTGTGTCTGCCGGGGTTTTGAAAAATCCCCTAATCGTAAAGCAACCTGAGCGCCTGCTTAACTACGCAACAATTATAGATAATGAAGCAAAGAGAATGCGCAACCAGGTAGAGCGCGTATTGCAAATAGCAGCACTGGACAATACTGACATCGACTTAAAACGGGAGGATATCCATATTCATGAAATCATCGAACATGTGGTACAGACCCTGGAAGCATCCAATGGTGATCGTGATATCAAAATGACCATGAGTTTTACGGCAGAAAGGGATCTGGTTTTCGCTGATCGGTTACATCTGACTAATGTCTTTTATAACTTGTTGGACAATGCGATAAAGTATAGTAAGGAACCGGCCGAAATTACCTTAAAAACATGGTGCATAGGAGGCATTTTGCATATGGCTGTCGAGGATAAAGGCATTGGAATATCTCAGGAACACATCCGGCGTATTTTTAGTCGTTTTTTCAGAGTGCCTACCGGGAACCTGCATGATGTGAAAGGATTTGGCCTGGGGCTGAGCTATGTACGCCTGATAATCAATGCCCTTGGTGGTGAGGTGAAGGCTCAAAGCACTCCGGGTGAGGGAAGTACGTTTCATGTCACACTGCCCCTTAAAGGAAAAAAATGATGAAGCATAAAATACTGCTTGCTGAAGATGATCCTGCCCTGGCTTTTGTCACAAAAGACAATCTGGAGGCGGCGGGATTTATTGTCATTCATGCCCGGGATGGCAAGGAGGCGTTTGAGAAGTACAGGCAAGAGGCGTTTGATATCATCATTTTGGATATTATGATGCCCCGGATGGATGGGTATACACTGGCCGAGAAAATCAGGACTTCAGACAGCCAAACGCCCATTTTGTTTTTGTCGGCCAAATCGATGCTTGAAGATCGGTTGGAAGGGTTGAAGCTGGGTGGCGATGATTATCTGACCAAACCCTTCAATATGGAGGAATTGATCCTGCGGATCGGTGTATTTTTAAAAAGGGCTAATCCCGTAAAGCAACAGAAGGATGTTTACATGGTGGGCAGGTATACATTTTATTATGAGAAACTATTACTTCAATGTGGTGATTATGAAAAAAAGCTTACTTCCAGGGAAGCCGCTATTTTTCTGATGTTTTGTAAAAATATTGGAGAGGTACTGAAACGCGAGGATATCCTGAAAGAAATATGGGGGAAAGACGATTACTTTCTGGGCAGGAGTATGGACGTCTTTATATCCAGGCTCAGAAAATACCTAAAACATGACCCCACCATTGAAATCGTCAATTACCACGGTGTGGGATTTTGTCTTACGATAAGCCCTACCTAATCAATATGCTTCAGCGATGGTCGCCACTGAAATTTTTTCAGCACCGGCTTCCAAGAGTGCAAGGGCGCAAGACTCGAGGGTGGCACCGGTAGTGGCTACGTCATCAGTGAGCAGAATATGTTTACCCGCAAAGGGATTGTTTCTGGTAATCTGAAAAACATTAGACACATTTTCAATGCGTTCGATGCGATTTTTCCGTGTTTGTGTCTCACTCTTTTTAAAACGCTGAAAAATCG
>JAOUKJ010000551.1 GCA_029882675.1 Cyclobacteriaceae bacterium | reverse complement strand
ATGAATCCCGGTGAGTTCAGGCTATTTACCGATGTTGAGTTGACCCAGCCGGACTTAATCCTTGGGACTGATCAAAAAGCAATCTCAACAATTACTTTTTATCCCAATCCTGCAACAACCCGGGTTTACATCGCTGACACGGAAAATAACGCCGCTTTCAAGGCCTGTTTTTACAATCTCCAGGGACAACTCGTGCTTACTGAACAATTGGATCCTAACCGTTCATTTATCGATATCGGTCATCTGCCCGGTGGTATTTATATTATATCCATCCCCGAAACAAATACACGACTAAAATTACTGATCAGCGATTAATCCATAGAATTGCAAACGTTTGCGGAAACGTTACCACTAAATTGCCCTGTTAAAATTTTGTTTATCAATAAATTTTATCTTATCCTTGAAAGAAGAACACGATTTAGTGACATAAGTTGAATCGCATTTCTAGTATTCGTAATGTGTGTGTTGGATTAGATTAATCACTCTATAGACAGGCTGCTCAACAAGCAGTCTGTCTTTTTTATTCAATAAAATAATGAAATACATTTACTATCTTTTTTGCATAGGCTTCTTCTTTTCCTGCAAGCCGGAAGGCGACAAAAAACATCAATTAATATCGACCTGGCCAAACGGTATTACATATGAAATCTTTGTTCAATCGTTTTGTGACTCCAATGGCGATGGCATTGGAGATATACCAGGTATGACTCAAAAACTTGACTACCTGCAAAGCCTCGGCATAGAGGCCATCTGGCTCATGCCCATCAATCCGTCACCCAGCTATCACAAATATGATGTCACTGATTATTACGACATCCATCCCGATTATGGCACGTTGGATGATTTTAAGTCATTTGTAACTGCAGCTCATCAACGGGGAATAAAAGTAATAATGGATCTGGTCATCAATCATTCCTCCGACAAGCACCCCTGGTTTGTGGAGGCGGCAAGCGACATAAGCTCACCTTACCGGGACTACTATGTCTGGGCAGACAAAGATTCTATTGCCCGTCAAATCGCAAAAAAAGAAACTTCTTTTGACTCGGATAATATTACGCAATGGCATGCTGCGAACGGTGACACCCTCGGGAACCATTATTATGGTTTTTTCACTGGCATGATGCCCGATTTTAACTTTGACAACCCGCAGGTGCGGCAGGAGTTTTATAAAATAGGGAGGTTCTGGATGGAAGAAATAGGGGTGGATGGTTTCAGGCTCGATGCAGCTAAACACATCTATCCCGATGACCGGGCCGGCGATAACCATGCGTTCTGGGAGGAATTCAGAAGAGAAATGCAAACCATTAAAAGTGATGCTTATACCGTTGGGGAAGTGTGGGCAAATGCTACATCAACTGCCGAATACACCGGTGGGTTCTCAGCTTTGTTTAATTTTGATCTGGCATTCAGTATACTGGAGTCTGTCAAAAAAGAAGAGATCGTTTCTGCCAGTATCTCCGGTCATGGCTGGAAGGTAGCGGAAAAATCTTTTATCATACAACTCGCTGAAAACAAAAAGCTTTTCAGCGCCCGAAACCCGGATTTCACGGATGCTGTTTTTCTAAGCAACCATGACCAAAACAGATACATGTCGGTATTGGGCAATAGTCCGGAAAAAGCGCGTCTGGCCACCGCCATCCTGTTTACTTTACCGGGGCAGCCCTATCTCTATTATGGTGAGGAAATTGGTATGCTCGGTCAAAAACCAGATCCAAATATCAGAGAGCCCTTCCTTTGGGACACTCCTGAAAAAGACACCACCCGAACAAAATGGATGGAGCCGGTATTTACTACTGACCAGACCATTACTCCACTGTCGGCACAGCAAAAGGATCCCCATTCCCTTTTCAACCATTACAAAAACCTGATACACCTGCGCAGGACGAATAAGGCCCTGGCCTTTGGAGACATTACACCCATCGAAACCGGCAACAAGGCCCTGGTGGCTTTTGAACGAAGCACACAGGACACCGCTATTTTGGTAATTCATAATTTATTGGGGGTATCACAGAATTTTGAACGAACTGGGTTAAGCCCCGATATAAAACTGGTTTACGGGCAAGCCGAAGTCAAAGGCCAAAGCTTGCAAATACCAGCCTATGGTTCTGTTGTAGTGGGATTAACTGAACATTGAAGTCCTGATGATAAGAACTAATAGCCCCTATCCTTCTCAGTGTACCGCTCCATAGGCTTTGTCATGCCGACCCGGAGAAAACAGAAAACCGTTGAGAACAACGTATGCTGTTTTTTCATCCTTTCGCATTACAAAACTAGCCGCATCTCCTATTTTAAAATTTAACAGTGGGGGGGCCGTTGAAAGAATATTTACAGGGAAAATGTTAATATAGTCAAGGGGAAGGTCTTTCACCATCACATGGAGATAACCCTTCCTGTGCAGCGCTTCGAAATCCAATTTTTTCAGTCCTTCCATGGTCAGGGTATCCGGCCAGACAAGTCCGGGGGTGGCCATATGCCCATCCCCATCAAAATTATCATACCCGTAATACACCGAAAGATCCCCTACTTCTTCAATTTGACCCTGTAGGAAATATTTCTTGTGCCCGTCATAGTCGATCTCATGCTGGTTAATACCCAGATCAATCAGGTAATCTTGTCCATCCTGATTAACTGTCACATTTTCCACCAGTAAGTCAAAGAACACCTGTTCATTGAAAGGGATATCATCATAATCCTGCATATTTTCTCCGGTATATGAATTATCAGCTATCGCTGCAAACCCTGTGAGCAGGGCCAGAAAGTTCATCTTCCGCACCTCTTGTTTCTCCCGGTCATCAATGTTTCCTCCCGATTCAATCAGTACCAGACTGGTTCCCCATTTTTGGATATTATCACCAAAAGCACGCGGCTCAAAATCGTCTGAATATTTACCTACCTGTCCCGGAATATGGACTTGTAAGGTTTTGTTCAACAAGGCGATCAGTCGTACTGCGCGTTCCCTCACTTCATTGAAATCTTTTTCATAATTGTAAGCGGGTGCCAGAAATGAAATGGTGGCCGGCTTGCCACTGCGACCGGCGCCATGTCCCCTGT
>JAOUKJ010000550.1 GCA_029882675.1 Cyclobacteriaceae bacterium | reverse complement strand
TCCATTAAGGGATATAAGTGATCGTCACCCGGAATTTTTTATCCAATGCACCCAGGCGGTCGTAGGCGGCCTTTGATATTTTGACCAGCACATTTTTATTATCACCCGTGTCGGGCAATTTACCGATGACCCGTGCCCATACTTCCCTGCCATTTATCTCATTGCGCACCCGGATGATGGTGCCCGGCGCTACGGTACGGTGCAGGGCCAGGTATTTACGGGTTCCTTCCGTATCAGGTATCAGCTCTGCCACCCCCGACTCGGTGACTTCAACAAAGTCATCGGTATCGCCGGCGGGTTTAATCTTCGTCTGGTCTATGACCGTTTCACTGGTTTTGTCTGGCTTACTACCATTATCGTTGGCAGCATCCTTCACGGTTTCTGTCTCCTTGGGTGTGTCTTTTTTATCCACGACCCTGTTTTGGGTATTGTTGCCCTCCTCATTGTCCTTTGTGATGGAAGTATTGTCTGTTTTTATGGTTTCTTTGGTAGCCGCTGTTGGATTTGAAGGATCGGGCTTTTTTACCACCAGCTGCATACCTTCATTAATGGCCGTACTTTCCAGATCGTTCCATTCCACGATTTCCGGAACACTGACCTGATATTGCCTGGAAATAGAAAACAGGGTTTCACCGGCCTTCACGGCATGGGTATCTCCATTTGTTGAAACGGCCACCGGGTCAGCTTTTACAATAGGTGTATCTACCCGGGTTGCTGTTTCTTGTGGCTTATCACTATCTTTCTTTATCAACAGCACTTGTCCTACAGACAAAGCCGCATCACTCAGGTTATTCCAATTCCTAATCTGATCAACCGTCACCTCGTATTGGCGTGATATACTAAACAGGGTTTCCCCTGCTTTCACTTTATGTTTTTTTTCCCGGCCTGTCAGGATTTTCACACCATCTGTCGGGATAAGTATTTCCTGCCCGATATTTAGTCCTTGTTTTGCTGAAGGGTTGGCCTTTTCCAGTTCATCCACCTTCACATTGTAGGTGCGTGAAAGTGCGAAAAGTGTTTCACCGGCCTGAACGAGGTGTATCTTGTACATCTTACCGGAAATAGTCCGGATCTTCCCGGTGTCCTGGGCAAAGGAACCTACAACAAACAACAAGCAACTAGCAATCAAAATAATCCGCATACTTATAACTAAATGTTTTCTAACAAAGGAATAAACAAAAACCCCGCCAATTTCAACGCGAATATAAGAAGAATAAACCATCAAACATGGAAAACAGGCCTTCAATTAATTATCAGCACATATTAACAGGCATTGATCGGCCTTAGTTCTCAACGACTGTTAACGTGGATTTTTTATTAAAATTGCTTGAAATCCTTTGACTTCCCTTTAGCACCGATTAATTTCACCCCCTATGAAGAATAAAATCAATTGGGGCGTGCTCAGTGTAGCTAAAATCGCCGTAAATAAAGTCATCCCTGCTATGCAGCAATGTAAACATGCCAATATTTTAGGTATTGCCTCCAGGGATGCGGCTAAAGCGAATGAAGCCGCTGCAAAATTAAACATTGAAAAAAGCTACGATAGCTATGAAGCCATGCTCGCCGATCCGGACATTGATGCCATTTATATCCCACTGCCTAACCACCTGCATTTTGAATGGAGCATGAAATGTCTGGATGCCGGCAAACATGTACTGTGTGAAAAACCCTTTGTTCTCTCTGTTGAACAGTTGGAACAACTCAGAAAAAAACGCGACGAGACCGGACTCAAAGTGGCTGAGGCCTTTATGGTACGTTGTCATCCACGCTGGCATCAGGTGAAAAAACTGATCGATGAGGGCAAAATCGGAGATTTACGCGCCATCCAGGGTTCTTTTACTTATTATAATATGGATCCCAACAACGTACGCAACGCTTACACTGAAGGCGGCGGCGGCATCTGGGACATCGGCTGTTACCCGGTACAGGTCAGCCGGTTTATCTTTGGAGAAGACCCGGTGAGTGTTTCCGGACTTGTTGATAACGATCCCGATTTCGGTGTGGATCGCCTGGCCACAGCCTGGATGAAGTTCCCCGGCGGACAATCATCTTTTACGGTAGGCACTCAAACCTTCAGGGCACAATCCATGCGCTTTTTCGGCACAGAAGCCTGGATGGAGGTAGATATGCCCTTCAATCCCCCTACAGACAGGCCTGCAAAAATAATAATCCACCATGAAGAAGATCCTGAAAAGAAAGTGGAGGTTATTGAATGTGAGCAGGTAAACCAGTTCACCCTGCAGGGCGATGCTTTTTCCCGGGCCATCCTCGATGATACGGAAGTACCTACTCCACTGGAAGACACTCTGGGCAATACGAAAACATTACTTGCACTTTTTGAGTCGGCAGAAAAGGAGAAAGTGGTTCATGTTTAGGGCAAGGCTTATCATCGCAATAATCATGGCATGGTTCGTATCCGGGCTCCATGCCCAGCACAATATGCTGACCAAAAAGGAACGAAAGCAAGGCTGGCAAATTCTTTTCGATGGGAAAAATACTGAGCATTGGCGAAGTGTGAAAAAAGATGGATTTCCTGAAAAAGGCTGGAAGGTGGAAAATGGCGAACTCGTTTCCGGCGGTGGGGGCAACATTATCACAAAAAAACAATATGGCGACTTTGAGCTGGTTTTTGAATGGAAAATGATGGACGAAGGGGGCAACAGTGGAGTAAAATACCTGGTGAAGGAAACCGCCAAAGGTGCCCTGGGTATTGAATACCAGATGTTGGACGATGAAAATCACCCCTGGATGAAAAGCGGAAAAATGAAGCCCGGTGACTACCACACAACCGGCGCCGTCTATGAATTGTACGATGTGCCTATAGAAAAACCCTTAAATCCCATAGGTGAGTGGAACCATAGCCGTATTGTGGTCAAAGGTAGTCATGTAGAGCACTGGCTCAATGGCATGAAACTGGTCGGATTTGACCGGGACAGCGATGACTACATGGCACGTGTGGCTAAAAGTAAATTTAAAGAAGTGGAAGGTTTCGGCCTTCATAAAGAAGGGCATATCATGCTTACCGACCATGGGAGTGTGGTGCATTTTAGAAAC
>JAOUKJ010000549.1 GCA_029882675.1 Cyclobacteriaceae bacterium | reverse complement strand
GACTTATACCCTACAGGAATATCCACTATAAATTCAGTATATTCATCGATTGTACTGTTAACTTTTATGATCCCTTGATGTAATAACACCAGTTCATGTACAAGTGACAGGCCAATACCTACACCTTCATGCAGCGAATCTATCTGGTAAAAACGCTCAAATATTCGATCAATATTATCATTACTGATTCCCTTGCCGGTATTTTTTACACGAATGGTGCATTGTCCCTGTTCAAGGGATACTCCAACAGATATTCGCCCGTGTTCAGGCGTATATTTAAAAGCATTTGACAGTAGGTTTACAACTATTTTTTCAACGATATTTTTATCAAACCAACTCGCATCATTTTCCGGGGGGATATTTACAATATAGTTGATCTGTTTTTGTTTGGCGAGGTACTCAAAGGGGGTACTAATTGCCCTGATTTCCAACAGGATAGACATCCTGCTTACCTGAAGCTGCATACTACCTGCTTCCAGTTTTGAAAAATCCAGCAATTGGTCGACCAACTCCAGCAGGTGCGCTGTATTGCGTTCTATGATTTGCAATTCATTACGTTCCATGTCACTTAAATCCTGCCTCTCCAATTTATCAGTTATAGGTGCTTTAATGAGGGTAAGGGGTGTACGGAATTCGTGGGAAATATTAGCAAAGAACCTGGATTTTGAGCTATCCAGTTGCTTAAGACGCAGGGCTGTTTTTTGTCTGTCCCGGAACAGCAGGTAAAAAAACAGGCTCACCACCAGTGCCAGAAAAACAATTCCACTCATCAAATATAGCTGAGCGTGTTTTCCTTGCCGCGTCAAATTATTTTGTGTCTTGAGTAATTCTATTTCCTGTTGTTTTTTTTCAGTTTGATATTTTTTTTCCAGGTCATATATTTCCTGGTCTTTGCCGGATCGCTCTATGTCATCCCTCAGGTCAAGGTATTCTTTATAGGTTTCGTTGAGTTTGGTTGTTTCATTTGTTCCCGTATATGCCTCAATTAAATATTCATAGATAGTTTTTCGTGCTTCCGACTCTCCCATTTCTTTACTTAGTTCCACTCCTCTTTTGGCATATTCTCTGGCCAGCGGGAAATTTTTCATTTTCAAATAAAGCAGGGAGTTGTAGGTAAGTGCGTTTAGTTGGAGGGCCTTATGCTTTGTTTTGAAGGCGAGTTCATAATACAATAGGTGGTCGCGCTCCGCTTCCACAAACATCTCCCTGGTTAAATACAAATAACCCCTGCAAATCAGCGCGTAAGTAAAGCTTGATTCAGGCCCATTTACACGGTGGTATTCAATGGCCTCACTAAGTAGCTTTTCTGCTTCCGGATAATCTTCAATATCAGTATAATATTGAGACAATCCTATGTTGACTTCCTGTATCCCTTTATTATCTTCCAGTTGCCGGTACATTTCCCGGGCCTGAAAATAATATTCAACCGCCTTTTCAAATCCGTGTGTATTCTTAACGGCATACCCCAGGTAATTTAAGAATTTCGCTTTAAGGGAAGATACTTTTAATGACAAATCAGTATCACATATTGAGTCCCCATAAGCGTATAGCTTAAAAGCCTTTTCATACTCGAGTTTATATAATTCTCTGTTACCCAAAATCATGTAACCCCTGGCTATTTCATAATTCCATCCATTGGTTGTTGCCAAATCAAGACCCTTGTGTATATATTTTGCAGCGGAATCATTGCTGGAAATATTTGAATACAAATCGCTTAATCGGTAATAGGTTTTTATGAGGTACTTATTAGAATTTGCCCAATAGCTTAAATACTTCTTTAAAAGCAATATGGCTGAATCTGTTTCATAGGTGGCGTTAAAATATAAGGCCTTTTTCTCCAAGGCCTTATATATACCCTTCTGATGGTCTATGCTTACTGCGAGATAGAGGGCCTGGTCAAAATAGTCCTTTTTTATGATCTCATGTTTCTCTTCACTAGCCAATTCCAGTAAAAGATCAATCCGGGTTGTATCTGACATATTGGATCGAAGTAATTGCTTAAGTGAATCAACAGGTACTTCCCGGGCAAAGGAATATTGAAAGAGTACAGAAAATGCAATCATCAGAAAAATTAGTGATGCGCGTATAAAAGGTTTTAATTCCGTAAAGCTGTGAGGTAGATAAATACAATTAAATAAAGGCAGAGACACTCTTGATACATTATGTCGCAAGTGATAGATTTAGATTAAAAAGTACAATATACATATAATTAGAAAATTACGATAAATATTTCCAAATAATGAAATGCCATAGTAAGAAAATAATGAATGAAAATAATCCCTGCGCTACTGTAAATAGCATTATAATTAAGATAACGAATAAATGATACCACATTTATAACATTTGTTACAATAGTCATAACCTACTCTTTGTGAAATTTTGATATTTGTGGTAGACACAGTAAGCATACAATTATTTGTCACATGATTTTTCAACAAAACATATATGACGGGAAAGAATGGTTTAAAAAAGTTATATTTGGCAATTTTTATTTTAACAGTATTTTTAACCAGCACTTTTTCCTGTATTGAAGATTCGTTCATACAAACGGATATAGGGCTCCCCTCTATTTCCTCCCTTAACCCGGACAGTGGGTATATAGGATCAGTTGTCAGGATTGAAGGAACAAATTTCACCTCCGATTACGTACGGGATAGTATTTATTTTAACGGAGTACCTGCTCTCATTATTGATGGCAGCATAACACATCGAACGGTTCAGGTGCCGCAGGGATCCACCACCGGGCCCGTAAGTGTAAGAATCGGAGGAAAACAGGCTGTTGGCTCTGATTTTAAAGTCATATTACCCATGATTACCGTTGTAGAACCCGATAGTGGAATTATTGGAGCAACGGTTAGAATTGAGGGGGTGAATTTCAATGCGGATTTCTCAGCAGATACTGTTTATTTCAATGGTGTGCCGGCTCGCATAGTGGATGGCAGTGCAACACACAGGTCTGTCATTATATTACCCGGAGCTACTACGGGCCCTGTTTCACTTTTTACAAATGGAGCCAGCGTGAATGGCCCGGTATTTAAGGTTATTCTACCCGTTATTTCCGC
>JAOUKJ010000072.1 GCA_029882675.1 Cyclobacteriaceae bacterium | reverse complement strand
CTCGCCCTAAATTTAATGACAATACCCGGATGTATCAGACTGAGGCCCAATACGATTTTAAAAACGAAATTGACTTCATAGCTCTTCAGGCCGGAGCCTCTTTCCGCTTATATGATCTGAACTCCAACGGAACCATCTTCCCCGACACCTTAGGAAATAACATCACCATCAGTGAATTCGGAGCCTACCTCCAGGCTGCGAAACCCATTGCCAACGACAAAATAAAGCTTTCGGGATCGGTACGTTATGATAAAAATGAAAACTTTAAAGGTCAGGTGAACCCCAGGATTTCCACAGTTTTTAAACTGGCCAAAAGTCATAACCTACGGTTTTCTTACCAGACCGGTTTTCGCATCCCCACTACACAGGGCCAACACATTGACCTGAATATATTGTCTGCCCGATTGCTGGGAGGTTTGCCGCAATATTATGAAGCATATAATATTACCCAACTATCCTCAAAAGGAATACCACTCGGATATGAAGGTTATTCGGTTCAGGATTATTCAACAGCCGTTTTTGAGGCAGGTGCCCGGCCAGGTGACATCTTCAATCCCGCTAACCTGACCATGCTTAAACCATTTACTGAAGCAAAACCCGTGGAACCGGAAAAGGTAAAAGCCTTTGAAATCGGTTACAAAAGCCTGATTAACAATAGTTTCATGATCGACCTTTCCTGGTATTATAATATTTACAACAATTTTATTGCCGGGATAAGGGTACGTAAGGCCGAAGAATTTACCACAATCCAGGCCCTAGACGACCCGGATGGGTATGGGTACTCTTACAATCCGGATCCGGCATTGGAAGGCACACCCAATTATGCCACCTTACTCAACGGAACCAACCTCAATACATATCAGATTTATTCTAACATAAACCACCAGATCACGTCCCAGGGCCTGGCCTTGGGATTGACCTATCAACTACTAAAAGGTTACAACCTGGGAACAAATTATAGCTGGAATATTATCAACAATGTACCGGAGGGATTTATTGCCGAGTTCAATACACCCGAGCATAAGGTCAATTTCACATTTGGCAACCGCAAACTCACAGAGAACCTGGGATTTAATGTATCATACCGCTGGCAATCAGAATTTTGGTGGGAATCCTCCTTTACGTTATCAGCCAATGGTTCCGTACCGGCTTTCAGCACCATGGATGCCCAGGTCAGCTATAAACTTAAAAATCTGAAAAGTCAGATTAAACTGGGCGGTTCCAATATCATGAACAAAAAATATTTCATGAGCCTGGGAGGGCCCAATATCGGGGCGATGTATTATGTGACGCTTACCTTTGATGAGTTGCTGAGGTGATTGGGTCAGGATAACAGGCAAAAGCATATCAACGAGGCAAATGGCAGGACAAGTATAAATTGTAATAATATTATTTGCATTAACTTTGCCCTTGATGTTCAAAACAAGTAACCATATACACCGGAACTTCCTTCATTTGATCCAACTGATAGCCCTCTCAATCGCGATAACGGCATCGGGGTGTAACGAAGAAGAAAAACCGGTAACGGCCGGTGGTTCCATTTATTCTTTTGCAATATATAATGGGGTGGTTGAGGAAATCGGAAGTGTATTTGCTATACAAAAAGACGGGGCGGTACAGATGACAATCACCGTTTCCGGACAAAGGCCCGGAGCCATCAGGGCTGTACATCTCCATGAGGGGGACTGTGATAATCCGGGTGGGTATTGGAACATGGAAACGACCGACAATTACTGTGAAGTGTTGAGTATGGGCGAGTCATGGGGCAAGCCTTTGGCAGGTGATGTGGGCAATATGCTCATCGATGATGAAGGCAGGGGTACCCTGACTATACAAACCGATCTATGGAGCATAGATAGTGGCAATAATACCGATATTTTGGGGAAGTTAGTGGCCATACACTATAATCCCTATGATTTTATACTGGAGTGTGATTCCACACATATTCCTGATCATACGCATTCCAATCCCATACTCGCTTGTGGGTTGATCAACGGAAAATAAAAATTCCCGATAGCTGGTCGGGAATTTTTATATCACTGTATTTTTTCTTGCTGATTAGTTGGGACTGAGAATGCCGGCTAATGCATGAACCGTCCCGTTACCTGCTGGTGCCGCGTTTTCAACCGCAATCTGTGCTTCGGGTGTAATATCCCCATTCGAGTCAATGACCACCCCTGAAGTAATGCCTTTCGTAGCGTCCAACGGCGCATCAATGGCGAGTACAGTCAGTTTAAATCCCGCCTGTGTATCCAATTGCATCCCGGGTGAAAAGGCCGTTTGACCACTTCCTCCATTTCCATAATTACCCGCCACAATATGATTGAGGATAAGCCCATACCATTCCTGCCCGGTGAAACTGCCTACGGTGATTCCTCCTAACGCAAAAACCCCATCAACCGGAGCAAAAACCGTATAACTTACGCCCGCTGTCTGGTTGATGAGCAAAGAAGTAATGGAGGGCAAAGTAGCCCCAATCGCAAAACCGTCTGCCACAACAATGGCTTCCGCTAATACGGAAAAATTAGCTCCCAGGAAAATGGGTTGCGCCACAGTACCCAGTGTTTGAAGCACGATAGCACCAATAGACGGGGGCACCAGAACTACATCGATTATATGCACTACCCCATTGGTCGCCTCAAGGTCTGCCTGCTCAAAACCGGAAGGCTTCGAAGCTCCGCTTTGCAATTGCTGGCCAGCGATCACCGCAATTTTTTCCCCTTGTTGAGTAGTTATTTCATTGCCTTCAACCATGTCCGCCAGCAGTAATTTTTGATTGGCAATATGATATTCCAACACAGCCTGGGTAACCACTGCTTTGATCGGCGTAAAATCCTCCAATCCCAGTGTGGCCAGTAAATTATTCATTGCCAGGTTACTTGGCACAAACAATGTATAATTACCCGCAGAGGACTTCAATTCAGTATCCAATCCTGCAGTTTGTAGCTCTGTCATCATTTGTGACAGGTCGGCATTTCCTTCAACAATTTCCCAAATAGTTTGTGTTGGACCCTCGTCCTCCTTTTTACAACCATTTAGCCCTATTAGCACCAAAGACGCAGTAAACAACAACGTCGTCAGTATTTTTCCAGATAATATTCTCATTTTTAAGTCGTTTTTATAGTCAAAATTTAATGTAATTTAGTAAAATCTTATCACTTACCTAATCATTTTAACAAACTTTTTTCCATCTTATATAAACCATTCAAAAAAACTACTCCGGGGCAGAGTCCCGAAGTATCAATGGAGATTTTCGTTTTTCCCGATCTACAGGATTAGGGAGTTAAACCACTTTTTGCTTAAAAGTCTAAAACAATCTTCCTGCCTTTTACAGTGATGACATTTAATGAATTAAGCTAATTTTGCTCAATACTGTTCGAATATAATATTTTATAAGAAGGAGTTATTTAACAAGTATCCATTCATTTAATCTAAAAAAGGCATGAAAAATAGTTATCGGAAAAGTCATCCATTTATCCCCTATCAGTCCTTGTCCTTCACACCTGAAGAATCCCTTAGAAAATCAATCGAGTATTTCCAATACTTGCAATGCAGAAGGTCGGTACGCGATATATCGGCCAGGCCCATCCAAAGGGAAGTCATCGAAAACCTCATCAAATCCGCTTCAACGGCTCCATCCGGGGCCCATAAACAACCGTGGACATTCTGCGTGATCTCCAATCGGGAGATCAGGAAAAAAATACGGGAGGCCGCTGAAAAGGAAGAATATGAAAGCTATCATCACCGCATGAGTGAAGAATGGCTCAAAGACCTGGCTCCCCTGGGTACCGACTGGAAGAAACCCTTTCTGGAGGATGCACCATACCTGATTGCTGTTTTTAAAAGAGTTTTTGAACTGGATGAACATGGGAAGAAGAAAAACAATTACTACGTCAATGAATCTGTTGGCCTGGCCTGTGGTTTTTTACTCACGGCCATCCATCAGGCCGGATTGGTGTCCCTCACGCATACACCCAGCCCGATGAATTTCCTCACAAAAATCCTCAAAAGACCCGAAAATGAAAGGCCTTTTCTGCTTATTCCTGTTGGCTATCCGGCCGAAGATGCCCTGGTGCCTGATATTAAAAGGAAGGGATTAAATGAAGTGGGTGTTTTTTATGAATAGATGTTATTTGAGTGATGAGAATGGGAGAATTGTAAATGGAATCAATCCTTTCTTGTCATGCTAAAACTCAAGGTGGTGATATTTTCCGTCCTGATACTTCCTGCAGGACAGCCTCACCTCAAAGGCTGAAGGTTTAAGCATGGATTTTCCCATAAGCATGCGCACACATTCCTGAATTCCCTCTGTAACTGAAGGGTGAGGGTGAACACATTCAGCGAGTTCTTCTATGCCTTTATCCATAGATATCAGCAAGGCCACTGCCTGGATGGCATTGGAAGCATGGTTGCCTACCACCCGCATACCCAGTATTTTCATATCATCATCATTGGTCACCAATAGCTTTATAAATCCCTGCGTATTGCGTTCCGCAATGGCCCGTGCTATGCATTTATAATCCAGGGTAACCACCTTATAGTCGAGCCCTTTTTCCTGTGCCTGATTTTCATTCAGGCCCACGCCAGCCACTTCCGGGTTGAGAAACATAATCGTGGAAATATTCTCATAGACGAGGTTACGCTCCGGGTCACCAAATATTTTCTCCACGGCGTAACGCCCTTCCAACTCTGCAACATTCACCAGGGCTATGTCAGCAGTAAGATCACCAACGGCAAAAATATTGGGCACACTGGTTTGGGTTTCCTGATCAGTTATCCCGCGGGGGGTCAGGCCAATATTAATATTACCATTCCACAGGTTGTCATAGTTGGGAATCCGCCCCACTGAAACAAGGGCTTTTTCAACATAAAAAACCTCCTCCCTCCCATCTTCATATTTCAGTTGGTATTTCACCTTTCCCTCCACTATTTCCATTTTTGTCAAACGTGAATTACGATGAATAAGTACACCATCCGCTTCCATATTATCCTCAATCACCTTCACGATATCATCGTCCTCAAAGGGTAAAATTCGGTTTCCTTTATCGATTAAATGCACCTTAGTCCTTCCAAATCCAGAAAATATTGTGGCAAATTCGCAACCGATAACACCCGCTCCAAGTATGACCATGCTCTCCGGAAAATTCTGCATTTGCTCAATGCCATCGCTGGTCATAATAATTTTTTCATCAATGGGTATGCCATGCAAATATCGGGGCCTGCTGCCGGTGGCCAGAATGATATACTTTCCGTATACGGTCTCCAGGCCATCATTGACAATTTCCACTTCATTTTCATTCAGCAAACTGGCATGTCCAATCTTGAGGGTAAGTAACCCCTTACATTTGGACTGCTCCAGAAGTGTAATATGTTCTTCCAGCAGGGAACGTCGTTCTGTAATGGCGTTGTGTACATGTGTTTTCAACTCTGAAAAACTGATTTCAGGTCGGGCGATATGATAATTCTCAAAGGTTTTGTTCATGACACGGGTCTCCCGGGCCAATTCCCACCAGGTTTTGGAAGACAAGGCACCATTCTCTATTCCAGCGCCTCCAATCCGTTTTTTTTCGATAAGTAAAGTTTTTTTCTTGTAATCAACCGCCCGCATGGCTGCCGCGTACCCCGCCGGCCCTGCCCCAATAATAATCAGGTCATACTGTTGCATTTATATTCAATATTTAGATGTAGGCCATCACCGCAATAGCAGTAAATGCATTAAAATAACATCCGGCAAGAATATTTGTTCAGAAAGTAAGCAGGTTTTGGGGCTACTATTTTGGATATAAAATATTATCAACCCCTTAAAAAAGAAATACCCTCCATCGTCCTTGACTTTGGAGGGTACTCGTGTCGTCTATAGTTGGCTTTAGTCAGGACAAATAAACATTAATTTTTCCATTTCCCCAAGAAAATTGATTAAAAATTTCAAATTTATTTACCAGGAAATCATTCACCGACAAATAACCTCCTATTCAAGCTCCAAATCGACTTTTTCAACTTTATCATAACCAAAAATTTCCTCAAGGCTTAACTCCTTTACCTCTCCATATTGTTGAAGGTCTTCAAAATTGATCTTATCACGATGCCCGATCATCACAGTGACATAAGATTTATCTTTCACATACGCTGCATGAAATTTCTTTAAATCCTCAAAGGTGATACTTTGTACTTTTTCATAGATATCCTTTCTGATATCATAATCCAAACCCTTCTGTTTGGCACTTTCATAGCTCCATAATATCCCCGCTTTGGTAATTCGCTCACTTTCAATTTTACTCAGAATGGCTTGTCGTGCCAGATCAAAGGCCTTTTCAGATTCAGGCATATTGTCCAACAGCTCCTTCATGGCCTTCATGGCCTCGGGTTGCTTATCCGATTGCGTACCTACGTAGGCAAACAACACATCATCTTCACTGGCTTTTGAGGGTGTAGAATAGGAAGAAAAAACCGAATAGGCCAAACCCTGCGCTTCCCTGATTTCCTGAAAGACAATGGAATTCATTCCCCCACCAAAATATTCGTTAAACATCCTCACCTGAGGAGCAATCGACTTGTCATATCTGTTGCCTTTATGCATCATGATAAATTCTGTTTGAACCATGTCATAATGTGTCCAATACACTTTTGGCTGATCCGTGGGTACCTGCTTAAATTCTACCAAATTGGGGAGGGGAGCCAATTCCTCTGCTATGGGATGATGGGCCTTGAGCACCTCAAGCACTTTTTCCGCATCCCGTGGGCCATAGTACAAGATACGGTGCTCCATGGTAGTTATTTTCCTGATCCGGTCAATGAGTTCAGCCGGCTGAAGATTGGTCAATTCCCCATTGGACAACACATTGGTAAAGGAATTCTTTGGGCCGTATTGCCCATAGTTCATCAGTCCGCTGAAAAGGATCCCCCCTTTGTTCTTTTTTGCGTCTTCGCGTGCTTTGAGCGAACGGTCAATCAGCTTTTCAAGCGCCTCCTGATCGGGCTGTGGATTTGACAGTAGCTGTTCAAAAAGATCCATTGCCACCTCCATATTTTCATCAAGGCCACTGAGTGTAACATAAGTGCGTTCGTCAGCTGCAAAGACCGAAAAACTACACCCCAGCTTGTAAAGTTCCTTCTTAAAGGACTCGGCATCCAGCATTGAAGTACCCAGGTATTCCAGGTAGGAAGCAGCCACCTTCATGGCCGGATCATTATTTCCACCTACATCAATGAGGTATGAAAGGCTGAAAAGTTCATTCTCCTGATTCTTTTTTGATAATACCTCTACTCCCCCGTTCAATGCTCCCCGGGCAATGTCCTGCTGAAAATCAATAAAAACAGGTTGTAATTTAGGCGGCTCATTTTCCATCACATGTTGATAAAAAGCAGACTGGACATCCCGGTTTAAGGGTACTTTGGTAATCTGTGGCTTTTCCACCCTTAACTTATTGGGATCTTCGCCTGTCCTTTTGAAAACAAGGGCATAATTATCCTTATAGTAATCATTGGCAAAACGAACAATATCTTCTTTGGTCAGCTTTTCCATACGATCCAGCCGGCTGATATAGTCTTTCCACGGCATCTCATTAGTGAAGGCCAGCACCATCCCATTTGCTCTCGATCTATTACTCTCCAGCCCACTCATGGCCGATTTCTTAAAATCTGTGATTACCGCCTTAATCAGCCAATCGTCAAACTCTCCTTTTTTGACTTTATCTATTTCACCCAGGATCAGGCCTTTTACCTCTTCCAGTGTTTGCCCCTCCTTAGGAGTACCATTAAATACGTGCATGGAGTAATCATTCATTGTATTTACGTATGATCCGGCACTTAATACCTTTTGTTTTTGGGCCAGATTGAGGTCAATGAGTCCGGCCTCCGCATTGTTTAAAATCATGTCCACTACTTCCAGTTTGATATGATCCGGATGGATTCTGCCCGGAAAACGGAAAGCAAAAGAAACCCGTTCGGCATCGGGGCCATACACTTCAGTGGCTCGTGGTGAAGTGATTGAATCCTCTTCAATAACCTGTGCTTTACTCAGCTGCTCATTAGGCTGCCAGTCTCCAAAATACTTATCAATAAGTTGTATTGTACTGGTCGGATCCAGATCACCACTCATGCAAATGGCCACATTGTTTGGGCGGTAATAGTCATAAAAATACTTTTTTATCGCTGTGATACTGGGGTTTTTAAGATGTTCAATGGTACCGATGACGGTCTGGGTTCCATAGGGATGTTTTTCAAAAAGCCCTTTCATCAGCGCTTCAAACACCTTCCAGCCATCACTGTCTAATGACCTGTTCTTCTCTTCGTATACGGCTTCCAGTTCCGTATGAAACAGCCTGTTAACGATATTCCTGAACCGTACACCTTCTATTTCCAAAAACCGCTCTATTTCGTTGGCGGGAATATCCACCGTATAAACTGTCCGGTCTTCCGTCGTGTATGCATTCAAACCCTTACCCCCTATTCCTGATATCAGTTTATCATATTCGTTGGGTATCGCATGTTTGGCCGCATCCCCTGATACGGTATCTATCAATGCATAGTAATTTTTTCGTTCCAGGGAATCCGTCAAAGTAGCATAGTGATTGAACATATGCTCAATGCTGTCCAGCATAACCTTTTCGGTTGTATAATCAAGCGTCCCAAACTGGTCATTGCCTTTAAACATCATATGTTCCAGGTAATGCGCCAGGCCGGTGTTTTCTGCCGGGTCATTTTTACCACCTGCTTTCACAGGCAGGTAAACCTGCACCCTGGGCTCATCCTTGTATACACTGAGGTACACTTTGAGTCCATTATCAAGCGTATAAATCCGGGTTTTCGTCGGATCGCCTTCAACGTATTCATATGAATATCCTCCCTCTTCAGCGGTTTTGGCAACAAATTTGGATTGATGTTGGTCGGAACATGACCAAAGCACAGATATGATAGCCAGACTTATCAAAAATAGTCTTTTCATGGTTAAATACTTTAAGTGAATTTAGTATCATGTCTCGTGACACAACACGAATTTAGCAATACTAAAGTAATAACTATTACCTTAAATCCGTCTACAAATTTAACGTTTGTTCTTTTATGCTTTTCAATTCCGACCGGATCAGCCGGATTGAAAACACTTTCTGGTATTGCATGAATTATTCAGGTTAGGTGATCAAAACATTTCTGAAATCAATCCTTCATCAGCATCATGGGGAATGGTGACCTTCAACAAAGGATTACTTTCCATCTCCCGACGAACTGCATTTCTGGCACCTGTGTTTCCAGCCCAACTTCGCCGGGCCACGCCATTGTTTACATCAAAATAGAGCATTTCCTCCAGTCTGCGGTCCGCCTCACTGGTTCCATCCAACAGCATTCCAAACCCACCATTGATCACTTCGCCCCAGCCAACGCCACCGCCATTGTGCAAAGACACCCAGGTAGCGCCCCTGAAGCTGTCACCTATCACATTTTGCACGGCCATATCCGCTGTGAATTGAGAACCATCGTATATATTGGATGTTTCCCGGTAAGGGCTGTCCGTCCCTGACACATCATGATGATCCCGACCCAATACCACCGGGCCAATCTCACCGCGGGATATCGCCCGATTAAATGCGCGGGCAATTTTCACTCTGCCTTCGGCATTGGCATAGAGTATCCTGGCCTGTGACCCGACTACCAGCTTATTGCCATGCGCTGCCCTTATCCATCGTAAATTATCACTGAGTTGTTGGCTTATTTCTTCCGGTGAACTCTTTAACATATCTTGCAGCACTTCTCCAGCCAGCCGATCGGTCAGGATCAGATCCGCTGCCCTCCCGCTGGCACATACCCATCTAAAAGGACCAAAACCATAATCAAAACAGATGGGGCCCATGATGTCCTGCACGTAAGAAGGATATATAAAACGATCATCTGCTGTGGTGATGTCTGCACCCGCCCGGGCAGCCTCCAGCAGAAAGGCATTGCCATAATCAAAAAAGTAAGTACCCTTGTCGGTATGATGCCTGATGGCCCGGGCATGCCGCTGGAGAGATGTCCGGACGTGTTCCTTAAAGGCCTCCGGATCATTCACCATCATTTCTCCGGCAGCTTCAAAACTTAACGAAACCGGGTAATACCCCCCCGACCAGGGATTATGTAATGAGGTTTGGTCTGAGCCTATATCCACATAGATCCCCTGCGCTGTGAAATATTCCCACACTTCGACAATATTACCCTGATAGGCCAGGGATATCACTTCCTTGCCCGACTTTGCTTTTTGCACACGGGCTACCAATTGATCCAAATGATCATAGATTTCATCTACCCATCCCTGCTCAAAGCGCTTCTTCACCGCCATTGGATTCACTTCCGCGATCACTGATATGCACCCGGCAATGTTTCCGGCTTTCGGTTGTGCACCACTCATACCGCCCAGGCCCGAAGACACAAAAACTTTACCATTCAATCCATGCTTTCCTATTTTCCGCCCGGCATTCAGCAGCGTGATGGCCGTACCATGTACGATGCCCTGTGGACCGATGTACATATATGAACCGGCTGTCATCTGGCCATATTGGGTTACGCCCAGGGCATTGTAACGTTCCCAGTCGTCCGGCCTGGAGTAGTTAGGCACCATCATGCCGTTGGTCACAACTACGCGGGGCGCCTCACAATGGCTGGGGAACAAGCCCATGGGGTGACCGGAATACATGTGAAGTGTCTGTTCATCAGTCATGGTGGCCAGGCACTGCATAGTAAGGAGATATTGGGCCCAGTTCTGGAATACAGCCCCATTACCGCCATAAGTAATCAGTTCGTGGGGATGCTGAGCCACTGCCGGATCCAGGTTATTCTGTATCATCAGCATGATGGCTCCGGCCTGCCTGCACAGGAAAGGGTACTCTTCCAATGGCCGGGCATACATGGGGTAATCAGGCCGAAAGCGGTGCATGTATATACGTCCATAGGTTTTTAATTCATCGGCAAATTCTGGCGCGAGTACCGGGTGGTGTTTTGGATGAAAATAGCGCAGTGCATTTTTCAGGGCGAGTCTTTTTTCCAGTGTTGTGAGGACATCTTTGCGCCGGGGGGCATGGCTGATAACAGGATCAAAAGCCTTCTTTTCCGGAAGGCGGTCAGGGATGCCTCTGAGGATTTGTGTCTTGAATGTATCCATGGTTTCTTTTTATACAGAAATAGTGGTTATGAAAGTTCATCCTCCAGCCATTTCAATGGATTGTTGATGATGTGCTTCGAAATGGTATAAAATGACTGATCAATACGGATGATATGATCTTGATACCGGGATTGACATGAGAAATAAGCATTGGCTTGGCGTGACTCATATTTGACACGGCCTTTGTAACATCGTATAATATGCCACAAATTATTATGCAGCAAGCCAATCATCGCAAAGGTTTGATATAAAAGTTTAGTTTAAACGTATTCATTTCCGAAAATGTGGATTTTTCAAAATCTGTTAGCAAACGTTCAAATGCAATACCCACATCCATTTCAATTCTTGAAACCGGATTAAAAGTAAGCCCTGTTCCAATGTGATAAGTTAATAATCGCTGATTCAATAAATCTACATCATGATTTGTATGCACTTCATTAACCAACAAATTTAAACCAACACCTGCCTGTGAAAATATTTTATGCTTATTGTTGGTGACGTAATACTTTGCCGTCACCGGAATAAACAGATATCTCATTTTCAAACCTTCAGCCTCCCATTCTGGCAATGAAGAACTATACAATATGTAGTACTTCATCTCGCTGTCTTTGACCGATAAATAGAGACCCGATCCTAAGCTGAACCTTGTGAAAAGTCTTATATCCGATCTGATTCCTGCCGAGAAGTTTATGCTCCTTGCTGTAGAACTGTAGGCAAGTCCATGACTACCAAAACCTGATCCCGGATTTAAAGGATAATAATCAACAGAAAAATCAAAGCCATAGCTGGCCACCTTTGAGTCCGCCTGCTTATAATTCTGAGCATATACTACACCGGGGATCAAAAAAAGTATGATTAGATAGGTGAGAATTTTTCTCATCGTATTTCTAATTTAATTGTAGTTGATATCTCGGAAAACTTCCCCCTCCACTACCATATAGCCTTTATCCAATGTAATTTGAATAATTTTTCTGTTAATACCTAAAATCCACACGCGTATTAAGGTATTAAAGAAAAAGA
>JAOUKJ010000548.1 GCA_029882675.1 Cyclobacteriaceae bacterium | reverse complement strand
ACACAAAAATTCAGGTTAATTATCCCCTAAAATCCTCCTGAACTCATCCAATGCCATGCCATTACCAATGACCGTGATCACATCCCCCAGTAAAAGGTGGGTATTGCCATGTGGAATAAATATTTCGCCATTACGGCGTTGTATTACGAGTGAACCCGTAGGGGGAAAAGCAACTTCCCTGACCAGTTTCCGATGGATTTCTTTATTTAACACACGTATCTCTTCTACCCTGTAGTTATCAAAACTTACAGCGAGTGAAGAAACAGAACCTGGCCGGACAACCATGTCTTCCACATGATTGGCCAGCAAAATGTCCTGGTCAATAAGCCGGATCTCAGAATTTGGATGAATCAACTCCGGATCGACATGTTTCATGTGCGTGATGATCTTGCTATGGTGCAGGCTGTTTTTAATATAATCTACTAACCAACCGTTCAGTTTTCGGGATTCAGAAAGCACGACTACCAGATCAGCAGTACGTAGTTCAAGGCTATCAAGCAATTCTCCGGTAAATTCATCAACACAGCGGCAATCAATGCTTTTCTGTTCAAATTCAAGCGCCATTTCTTTATTTTGCACAATGGTCAGGCATGAAATATTGTGCATTTTAAAACGTTCAGCCAAATACAGACTGGCCTGGCTACCTCCAAGAATATAGATATAATTAATATGTTCTTTTTTCTGGTTAAAGAATTTATAACCCATAGGTGCTATGATACTGGCCAGAATGGAAGCGGTTACGATTCCGGCATTATCTGCGGTAGATATAACATCAAGCGACAAACCTATTTGCGCAGCAGCTATCGTTAATCCGAGACGCACGGACAATAAGACACCGCCGGCCAATGCTTTTTTTACACCGAAAACTTTTATCATAATAAGTGCAGGAATGATCTGAGTAAGGAAAAAGCCCAGGGTCAGGGTTAAAATAAACGGTATAGAATCCTGAAAATGACTCAGTGCTGACAAATCCAACCGTACGCCTACCATGATAAAAAACACGGGAATAAAAAAACCATAACTCATGCCATCCAGCTTAAACAAAAGCGCCGAGCGCTCTTTGGACACAAACAAGCTCAACAATGTTCCGGCAAAGAAAGCGCCCATCACCAGCTCGGTGTTTATTATGTGTGCTATAATTACAAAAAACAATAACAGGGCTACTGTACCCCTTACCCTGATCTGACTGGCCGCATGTTCAAGCTTGTAAAGGAGCTTTTTAAACGTATTTATTTGTATTAATTGTTTGCCCAGAAAATACATAACAACAAAGACAATAAAAATGACCGAAAATAGGAGGAGCTCTACCTCAAACCCATTTTTTAATACCCCGGAATAAACGGATATCAGGATGATGCTCATAATCGTAGCTATAGCACCTTCCATGAGTAATACCTGTCCGAATTTGCGCGACAACTCACCATCTGCCTTTAGAATAGGCACAGAAATACTCAATGCAACTGTTGGCAGCAGGATGGCATAAAAAATAATATCAACTGGAATAAAATAATTGATCAGCAGTGCAAAGGGAATAGATAATAACAAAGAAACAGTATAGATAAAAATAGCCAGAAGCATTGAATTACTCAACAGGTCTATCATTTTTACCCTGCCACGCGGAAAGGAAGAAATAATTTTACGAACATCAATTTCAAGACCAGCCAGAAAAATAAGAAAAAGAAAACCTGTATTTGCCAGAAAATCCATGTATGGAACATCCTCGATCAAGTCAAACACAAATGGCCCGATGAGAACCCCCATGATTATTTCTACAATAACGGCCGGCACCCGTGATACTTCGAGCCAGGACAATACCAGCGGTACCAGCCAGGCAATAATGAAAATGAAAAATAAGGGGAGGTAATTGATAATATCCATACAAACGTTCAGTTAGCAAATGTATCGGCGAAAATAAATTAATATTTTTAAAGATTAATACGTTTTACAACACCAAATTGTTTGGATGAATCCTTAGTTCGCCAATCTTCAGCTGTTTACCAATGTCCTGGCACGCTGTCACATTCAAAATTCTTCACCCTCCTGATTGCGTATCCCCATCTTTTTCCCCATATTACCTTTGGTTTTCCGACCAGCTATTTATGACCTTAAAACCGACCTACCCATGACTAAAAGAAGGGAACTCCTCAAAAGTATGGCCTGGCTACCTCTCGCCGCCGCCTGTACTCCTGTTAACGACAACAGCAATAAAGTCGAAGCACAACCTGGTGCCGCTGAAACAACAACCTTTAAACCCCTCGGATTCCCCGCGGTCAAAATCAGGAAAGTTCGGGCCATTGTCACTGCCCCTGAAGGAATTGAGCTGGTGATCGTGAAGGTAGAGACCGACCAGCCCGGACTATACGGCATAGGCTGTGCCACCTTCCGGCAAAGGGCGCATGCCGTAGTGACCGCTATTGACGGCTATCTGGATGATTTCTGCCGGGGCAAGGATGTATCCAATATCGAAGATATCTGGCAAACAGCCTATGTGAGCTCCTACTGGCGCAATGGCCCTGTGCTCAACAATGCCCTGAGCGGACTGGATCAGGCCCTGTGGGACATCAAAGGCAAGATGGCCGGAATGCCGGTATATCAATTGCTGGGTGGCAAATGTCGGTTTGCTGTAGATACCTACACCCACGCCAGCGGTGAAAGCCCGGAGGCGGCCGTGGAAGATGCTATGAAGTACAAAGAACAGGGATTCAGGCATATCCGCATCCAGTTGGGCGGGTATGGCTCCACCCATCTGACCGAAAACGCAGATTACAAACAACACGGATTCGGCCAGGCCGAAGACAATACCCTCGATAGCCAGGTCTATAAACGCGGTGTAGTTAAAATGTTTGAACTCGCCCGCAAGCGGCTGGGTGACGATGTGGAACTCCTCCACGATATACACGAACGCATTGAGCCCATGGATGCCATTGACCTCATTAAAAAGCTGGAGCAATACAGGCCATTCTTTATTGAGGATCCCTTTTCACCAGAAAACGACCGGTGGTTCAGGTTGCTCCGCCAACAAACCAGTGTTCCCCTGGCCATGGGTGAACTATTCAACAATCCGCATGAGTGG
>JAOUKJ010000547.1 GCA_029882675.1 Cyclobacteriaceae bacterium | reverse complement strand
GTCTTTCCCTGTCCCTCGGGTTGTCCGACCTGGCCAGTAAAAATGTAAGTATTGAATCCCTTTTTATTGATGAGGGATTTGGCACACTGGATAACAACACACTGGAAACCGTGATATCAACACTGGAGACTCTTCAGGCCCAGGGTAAAATGATAGGTATAATTTCCCATGTTGAAAATCTAAAAGAGCGTATCCCGACTCAAATACAGGTGATGAAAAAGCAAAACGGTGTAAGTGAAGTTGTCGTGATGTAAAACAGTTCATTCAGGCATTATGCAGTATTTGATGTTTGGTAGATGCATTTTATGTTCTATTATTATACTAATTTAAGTTATTGTTAATTTTTATTAATGTATAACAATCATATCCACTCAACCATTGCTTTATTGAAAGGTGAAAAATTGTTACTCACAATAATAATACCCCGTTTTATTCTTTATATTTATATGTTATTAGGTGAATACCAGAATTGATGATGCGATGAAAAAAACAATGATTGTCCTTTGTGCACTGTGGTTTTCCATTGGTCTTTTTGCCCAAACCGGAAAGGTATACGATGAACTATCCATGCAAAGTAACATTTTAAAGATGGAGCGGAAATATGCGATTTATCTCCCGCCAGATTATGAGTCATCGCAACGAAGCTATCCGGTTCTTTATCTACTTCATGGTGGGGGCGATGACCAGACTGGGTGGGTACAATTTGGTGAGGTAATGCATATTGCAAACAAGTCCATCAATAAAGGTGATGCTACACCTATGATTATTGTTATGCCAGATGCCAATACCGGCCAACGTGGATACTTTAATGATGTAACGGAAAAGTGGCGTTATGAAGACTTCTTTTTTGAAGAATTCATGCCCTTTGTGGAAGGCAAATACCGCATAAAAAAAGAAAAAAGATACCGGGCAATAGCAGGATTATCCATGGGTGGTGGAGGCTCTTTCGTATATGCACTACACAGACCAGACTTGTTTTCATCGGCCTGTCCACTGAGCGCCAGCACAGGCCCATTGACGTTGGATGATGCCAGGAGGTGGGTAGAAAGAAGGGGGATGAACACTAGTTATAAAGAAGGTGAATTAGGTGCGTGGTATAAAAAATACAGTGTCCTTCAATTGATTGAGGCACTACCTGAGGAAAATAAAAAGGCAGTTCGATGGTATATCGATTGTGGCGATGATGACTTTTTATATGAAGGCAATTCCCTTGTACATATTGCCATGCGGAAGAAGGAAATTCCTCATGAATTCAGAATTCGAAATGGAGGTCATACCTGGACTTATTGGAGAAAATCTCTACCGGATGTGCTTGAGTTTGTATCAATGGCCTTTCATCAATTCTAAGCATTGAGGTTTGGGGCTAGGTTCAGTAATTCTGGGAAATGAGCAAATGAATGGTGAAATATAGTTATTTCATCATTACAGATTCATCCATTGATCTATTCTTGTAAAATTAATAAATACCCTGTGTAATTAAATAAATCAGTTGTACTGGTTGTTAACTTTGAACAGGAGGCCTATATCTTTCTTCTTTTATCTTTCTTCTTTTATCTTTCTTCTATTAACTTGCTCGCATTAATCGCCTAAACAATAAAGCAATGAAGAAATACAATGCGCTCTTATTTTTCTGTTTTTTTCTACTAACCGGAATAATGACTGTCAATGCACAGGACAACCAAATCATCATCAATGCAGATCAGGGCAAACACATCATCAATAAACACATCTACGGCCATTTTGCGGAGCACCTGGGCAGGTGCGTATACGGGGGTTTTTATGTAGGTGAAGAAAATACCACGATACCACATACCAATGGTATCAGAAATGATGTTATAAAGGCCCTACAAGAACTCAAGATACCCAACCTGCGTTGGCCGGGTGGATGTTTTGCGGACACTTACCACTGGAAAGACGGCATCGGGCCAAAAGGTGAGCGGCCTACCATCGTAAACCGCTGGTGGGGTGGCGTAACGGAAGACAACAGTTTCGGCACCCACGACTTTCTGAATATGTGTGAAGTTCTTGGCGCTGAACCCTACCTGGCTGCCAATGTAGGTAGCGGGGAAGTTCAGGAGCTAATCGACTGGGTGCAATACACCAACCACAACGGAGTGAGCCCGATGGCGGACTTGCGTAAGGAGAATGGTCGGGAGGCTCCATGGAATGTGAAATACTGGGGAGTTGGTAATGAAGCCTGGGGTTGTGGTGGACATATGACTCCTGAGTACTATGCTAATATTTACCGGCAGTATGCCACCTTCATGAGCGGTTGGTCAAATGAAGATGGCGTTTTTCGTATCGCCAGTGGCGCCAGTTCGGGAGACTATAACTGGACTGAAGTCCTCATGAAGAATGTGCCTCACCAGCTTATGGAAGGGGTGGCATTACACCACTATTCCGTCATCGACTGGGGCAAAAAAAGCTCAGCTACTGGTTTTAGTGAAACGGAGTATTTTACCACCATGCAACGCGCCTTGCACATGGACGAGCTGATCCGAAGGCATACTACCATCATGGACAAATACGACCCCTCAAAAAAAGTGGCCCTCGTAGTTGATGAATGGGGCGGTTGGTATGATGTAGAGCCCGGTACAAACCCCGGATTTCTCTTTCAGCAAAACACCATGCGCGATGCTATGATTGCCGGAACGACACTAAACATCTTCAACAATCACAGCGAAAGGGTTCGTATGGCCAACCTGGCACAGACGATCAATGTATTGCAAGCCGTACTACTTACTGATGAAGAAAAGATGCTCCTCACTCCTACCTATCATGTGATGAAAATGTACAATGTACATCAGGATGCATTGATGCTGCCACTGGATTTGAAGGGAGCAGAATATAACCTGAACGAACATTCGCTTCCGGCAATTTCTGCCTCGGCTTCAAAGGATTCAAATGGCGCTGTGCATGTGAGTCTGGTAAACATTGACTCACGTAAATCCAACACCATTAAAATAGATATCCACGGTTTTGACGCGCAAAACGGTACAGCAATGATTCTTTCCTCATCAGCACTACAAGACCACAATACCTTTGAACAGCCCGAAAAAGTCAGCCCTAAGGTATTTAAG
>JAOUKJ010000546.1 GCA_029882675.1 Cyclobacteriaceae bacterium | reverse complement strand
TCCGCTTGCCAATCCGGATAAAAACCTGCCCCACGCTACACTCTACTTCAGTAGGATATCCCAACTGCAATACACGAAATGGTGAGTCAATCAGGTGACATCCCATATCACCCAGGGCTCCGGTGCCAAAATTCCACCAACCCCGCCATTTAAACGGATGATACAACGGGTGATAATCCACATATGATGCAGGGCCTATAAACAAATCCCAATCTTTCGCTGTCATCGGTTCAGGCAGCGCCGGCTTATCGGTAGGCACTGGAATGCCCTGTGGCCATACCGGTCGGTTGGTCCAGACATATACAGTATGCACGTCACCAATGAGACCCTGGTCGTACCATTGTACCAGTTGTTCCTGATCGGGATTGGATGCTCCCTGGTTGCCCATTTGGGTTACAACCTTATTTTTTCTTGCGGCCAGCGTAAGCTGGCGGGCCTCATAAATATTATGTGTAAGGGGTTTTTGTACATAAACGTGCTTTCCCAGTTCCATGGCAGTCATCGCTGCCACACCATGTACATGATCAGGTGTAGATATGGTCACCGCATCAATATCCTTTCCCATTTCCTCCAACATCACCCGAAAGTCGCTGTAAAATTTGGCTTTCGGAAATCGGTCTATCGATTGCTTGCATCGGGCTTTATCCACATCACAAAGGGCCACCACGTTTTCTGCCCCTTCATTATATGCATTCTGGATATCAGAGGCTCCTTTTCCCCCGGCGCCAATAGAGGCCAGGTTCAGTTTATCTGATGGGGCAATATACCCCTTGCCCAGTACAAACCTGGGCACAATATAAAAAGATCCTGCAGCCAAAGCGCTTTTACTTAAAAAAGCTCTACGCGAATTATTAGTCGGTTTATTCTTCATTGTTTGAATGATTGAGTTAGGTTTCTATCCACGGGTCAAAACTTATTAAAACCCGAAAAAAGTAAACAGTTTTTAATTTGGACTGAAGGCAATTTAAGCGTTTACAATTATAAATAGAAATAATTGATGAAGTTTCGGACTTCAGATCAATTTGTCCTGGGTGGCTTTGGCAATAGCTTCTGATTTTGAATTGACCTGTAACTTGGAATAAATGTTTTTGATGTGTGATTTGGCCGTCTCTTTAGTGATAAACAATTCCTCGGCTATCATACTGTAACTTTTGCCTTTACTCAACAGTTCCAACACTTGTGTTTCACGGGCTGATAAAGGAGAGTTTGGATTTTTCTGAAACGAACGAACCACCATTTTAGCTATACGATAACTCATCGGTGCACCCCCATTTACCAACTCATCGATTGCTTCAAGCAATTCAGCATGGGAAGTGTTTTTTGTAAGATATCCATTGGCTCCGGCACATAAGGCCTGAAAGACCAGATCACTGTTCTCATAGATGGTATTAACAATTATATCGATACCAGAATTCAGCTTTTTGATAATGGAAATGGCCTCAATACCATTCATTCCCGGAAGTTCGAGATCCATAATAACAATATCCGGGCGATCTTTTTTGAGGTTTTTTATAGCGTCTTCGGCATTATCATATGTGTTGACCACCACATAATTGGAAATACTGTTAATAATCAGGGCAAATCCCTCCCGCACAGCATCGTTATCCTCAACAATGATAATTCTTGATCTGAAGTAATTCATTTCTTCATAAAGGTTTAGTTACTTAAGTCCCTGACTGTAAACTTCCTTTCAACTTAATAGAAACACCTTTTCCCTGACTTTCAATGTCCAGAATAAACTTCCCTTTGGCAGCCCGGCTTTTAATATTTCTCAATCCATACCCTTTATTATTATGACCTGCATTTGTCGGGAGACCTTTCCCGTTATCTTTAAATGTAAATACGAAACTTTCATCAGAAAAGTTCAATATATAATGACAAGCGGTAGCCTTTGAGTGTTTAAGGGTATTGGTCATGACTTCTTTAAAAATCAAAACGATTTGCCGGCCAGATCCGGGACACAATTTTCGGGAAGATTTTTCCTCACCATCAAAGTCCGTATAAAATTTAATTTTAGTCTTATCATAGAGTTCCTCACCAAAATCTTTCAGGTACATGTAAATTTCAGACAGATCATCATTGGCCGGATCCATTGACCAGATAAAATCTTTCGTGCCATTAAATAATGAACGCGTATGTTTTTCAATATTTTTAAGGAGTCCGTCTACTTCAATCGATTTATTTTTAAGCTTTAGGCTTATAAGATTGGTAAAAACCGTTATTGAGGCCAGTTCATTACCCATATTGTCATGAAAATCACTCGCCATAATTTTTCTGATTTTCAATTGTTCTGCCGCTCTGACTTTCTCAAGTTCCATCAATTTATTTACTTTCACCTTTAGCCGGTAATCATATATAACCTTTATAATCAGTAAGGCCAGTGATCCGAAGATAATATAGAACAAGGGAAGGCGCCAAAAAGGCGGACTTATCTCAAAGTTGAAACGTGCAGGCACCTCATTCCAGGCCCGATCACTATTTGACGATTTTACCAGGAAGGTATAGTTTCCGGGAGGAAGGTTTGTGTATTTAGCCTGTGTCAGGTTTGTTACCGGAGACCAGTTCTCATCAAAGTGCTCCAGTTTATATTGATATCGTACGGCTGCCGGAAATTGCAAACTGTTGCCGAAATACTCAAAAACAAGGTTATTTTCAGAATATTTAAGCACCAGGTTTTCCGGAACACCCGTCCAGTGCTCCAACTTATCTGTATATTCTTTCCAGTTCACATCATCATAAAACAACCTGACTTTCGAAATATATGTTATTGGGGTTTTCTGGCTGATCACTTCCTTTTCCACCTGGTATTTAAATATACCTGATGTGCTTCCAAACCATATATCTCCTGACTCCTCCATGTAACAAGCGTTGTGCGATGTCTTTAGTCCCGGATGTCCGTTTGTTCCCCGGTATGATTTGATCGCCATTACATTCCTGCCCCCATGAAGGAATAGTTTATCAACACCTCTGTCTGTCCCCACCACCAAGTCACCCTTCTGGTCTACGATGATGGAATGGATAATATCGGAGCTCAATCCATCATCTGTCGTATAATAGGCAAGTAATCCATTGTTTGCCTCCA